>DASZXE010000253.1:0-8448 GCA_035546475.1 Kofleriaceae bacterium | reverse complement strand
CGGCGTTCGCCGCCGCCGGCGTCAGGCCACCGCGCGTCTGTGAGGCGTTGGCACGGGCGTAGTGCCTAGAGCCTCCGCGCGCCCGCCAACCTGGCGATATCACCCAGGTTCGTCGAGAGAGGTGTCGAAGATGAGTCAGAGGGTTGGCCAGAATGCCAACCCTCTCGTCGATCGATCGGGCCCGAGGAGGACCTCGGGACCGATCTCCACACAGAACAACCCCGGCCCGAGCTGCGCTCGGGGCCTCAGGGCGCGAAGGCGCCACACGGGACGCTGTCGGCGCGCAGCGCGTGAGCGCCGCTCGCGCTGTCGTCCACCCAGTAGAACGGCTTGGCGCCGCCCGTGCAGCGCGCCTCGGGCGCGACCGCGATCCCCTCGTGGTTCGAGTCGACGAGCGTCGACGGCCGCGCCAGCTTGCGCCGCACGACGAACCGCCCGGTCGTCCCCGACCCGCTGCGATCGACGGCGAGCACGTGCACGCGGTTGCCGCACGTGTTGTCGCACGCCGCCCACAGGTAGCCGGTCTCGGCGTCGAACCGCAGCGACATCACCGCCGGCTGCCCGCTCGCGATCGTCGCGACCCGGTACGCCGCGCCGCTCGCGTGGTCGAGCGCGTAGGCGTAGATCATCCCGTTGGCCTCCAGCCCGACGAAGAACAGGCCGCCCGCGTGGTCCGGGTACTGCGACGGCTGGTAGGCGTGGCCGGCGCGCTCGTCGAGGAACCCGGCGGCCACCAGCGCGCCGTCGGGGACGAAGGTCAGCGCCTCGAGGCCGAGGTTGGGATCGACCGCCGGCAGGTCGGCGGTCAGGTTCCACTCGGTGCCGGCGACCAGCGTCGCGCCCGCCGCGGCGGTGTCGTAGCGCAGCACGCTCAGGCGGCTCACGTTCGGGACGTCGTTCTTGCGCTCGGCGGCGACGTAGATCGACGTCGAGCGCGCGTCGGTGCGCGTCAGGCCCTCGGCGTCCGGCTGGCCGACGCCGTCGGGGAAGCGCAGCGGTTTGCCCGCGCCCCAGCCGCTTGCGGCGTCGGGCGTCCAGATCGAGCCGTTCCAGACGAGGCGGTCGAGCATCGACGGCGCGTTGCGCACCGCCCACAGGACGTCGGGCGCACCGTCGACGCCGGCCTGGTAGACGAGGTCGCTGACGTTGGTGCCGAGCGCGTTCGCCGCGTCGACGGTGGTGACCGCGTCCTTGCCCGGCCACGGCCACGCGCCCGACGGCGGCGGCGTGCACGCGTTGGCCGCGCCCTTCGTCGACGCCAGCGTCGTCGCGAACGGCCCGCTGCCGTCGGGGCAGCGGCCGAAGGTCGTCGAGGCGTGGGCCGGCCACGCGTACGCGTCGACCAGCGCGCCGGTGCCGTCGTACAGGCGCGCGGCGTCGGAGGCGCCGAGCGCGAACGCGCCGCTCCAGCGCGCCTCGTCGAGCACGAGGCGGGCGCCGACCTCGAGCCGCGTGCCCGCCGGCACCACGTACGGCGCGTGGCCGTCGTCGCCGTCGCGCAGGCGCCAGCCGCCGAGGTCGGCGGCGGCGGTGCCGACGTTCGTCAGCTCGACCCAGTCGCCGGGCGAGCCGCCGTGCGACTCGATCTCGTCGAGCACGATCCGTCCACCCGACAGCGGCGCCGCGCTGGTGCCGACGAGCGTGCCGGTGTCCCCATCGCCCACATCGTCGCCGGGATCGACGACGCAGCCGCCGAGCGCCCCGGGCGCCCCGAGCGCCCCGAGCGCTGCGAGCACGACGAGCGCGCTCGCCACGGGCGCGGTGCGGCGCGCGTCGCGGCGGGTCGGATGGATGCGCGCGAGGGCGCGGCCGTGGGTCCGCATGGTGTCGCCTCCCGGTCTATCTTCACCGACCGGTTGCGCCGGCCGTGAACGTCCGCCCCGCGGGCCTGCACCGTTCGGACCACCGCCACGCGCACACGCGGCCACCTGTCGGCGCCGCGCTCATGCGGGTGGCGGTGTGCGCACGACGAGCGGCTGGCCGTCGTCGACGAACGACAGCGACGCCGAGTTCAGGCAGTAGCGCTCGCCGGTCGGGCGCGGCCCGTCGGGGAAGACGTGGCCGAGGTGGCCGTCGCAGCGCTGGCAGCGGATCTCCACGCGGCGCATCCCGTGGCTGTCGTCCTCGAGGTACGCGACGTGCGCGCGATCGAACGGCGCGAAGAAGCTGGGCCAGCCGGTGCCCGACTCGAACTTGGCGGCCGAGCGGAACAGCGGCAGCCCGCACAGCCGGCACGTGTAGACGCCGGCCCGCTTGTTGTCGAGGAAGACGCCGCAGCCCGGGCGCTCGGTGCCGTGGTGGAGGAGGATGCGCCGCTCCTCGAGCGACAGGTCGCGGGCGAGCCGCTCGATGGCGTCGTCGTCGAGGCGCGTGACGTCGTAGCCGGAGGCGGACGTGCTCATGCCCGCAGCGTGCCCCGGCGGCGCGCCGGTGACCAGCCCGCCGGGCTCACGGGGTCGGCCCGGGCGCGTCGCGCGGCGTCGCGCGCAGGTGGGCGATGACCGGCCCGTGGTCGCTCGTGCCGACGTCGCGGAAGGCGTAGGCGTGCGAGTCGTCGTCGACGAGCGCGCTGCTCGCCGCGATGTAGTCGAGCCGCCAGCCGATGTTGCGCTCGCGCATCTGCCGCCACGGCGCCCACCAGGTGAACAGCCGATCGTCGTCGGGCGCCGACCGGCGCAGCACGTCGACCAGCGCGCCGTCGGCGAACAGCCGGTCGAGTCGCGCGCGCTCCTCGGGGAGCTGGCCGATCACCTGCTTGCGCTCGCTCGGGTGGACGTCCTGGTCGGTGTGGGCGACGTTGAAGTCGCCGCACAGCACGAGGTGGCGGCCCTCGGCGCGCAGCGCGGCCGCCCACCGGATGAGCTGGTCGACGAAGCGCAGCTTGTCCTTGTAGCTCTTGCCGCCGTTGGGGATGTAGACCGACGCGAAGACGAGCGACGCGTGGTGGGCGACGACGATCCGCTGCTCCATGTCGAACGGCGGGTGCTCGAACGCGACCGCGTCGCCGAAGCGCGCGCGGCCGAGCAGCAGCGCGACGCCGGAGTAGCCGCCGGTGCCGTGCCAGTGCGCGTGGTAGTCGCCGACCGCCTCGGTGAGCGCCGGCGGCACCTTGTCGGCCGGCGCCTTGATCTCCTGCAAGCAGACGACGTCGGGCCGCTCGCGGGCGAGCCACTCGATCACCTGCTCGTGGCGCTTGCGGATGCCGTTGACGTTCCAGGTCGCGACCTTGAGCGGCCCGCGCGTCTCCATCCGGGGCCGCTCCGCGCGCTCCTCCGCCGCCGCGCCGCCGCTCGCGGGCGCCGCGCCGAACAGCTCGAGCTGCCCCGTCATGACCATCCGCCAACGCTAGCGCCCCCTCGCCCGGCGCGCATGCTCACAGGGTTGGCCAGAATGCCAACCTCTCGTCGATCGATCGGCCTCGGGGGGAACTCCGAGCCCGAGCTCCACACGGAACAACCCGGCCGAGCTGCGCTCGGGGCCTCCGCCTCCGAGCCCGCGTCGCCCGCCTGGCTCGCCGTCGCCGCCCTCGGCGCATCACCCTCCGGGTCCGCGCGGTGTCCGGCTCCCGGACGCCGTCGTCCGGCCCCCGGGGGCTTTGCCTGTGAACCTATGACCTGCCCGGCAACCTCACAGCCTGCCCGCCAAGTCGCCGACCGACGGCGACCCGCGCTACGGCTTGCGCACCCCGCGGACGGTCCTGACCGTGATGTCGGCGAACTTGCCGATCGCGGGCGCCGCCTCGTCGGCGGCGCGCCAGAACGCGCGCCAGCGCGACGGCGGGGGCTTGGGCACGACCGTGCAGTCGTAGAGCCGACCGACGGAGTCGCGCTTGCAGGTCGCGGGGACCTCCTGCGAGGTGGTGGCGGGTGTGGTCGTCCGACGACGGACGAAATGATTTGCGGGCCGCTGGCCCTGACGGACAGGGGACTTCCTGCGCATACTCATGGGGGTGCGCAGGGGGTGGTGTCGTTGGCGCCAACCAACGTCGCCGACCGTGTTCTAGGGGCCGGCGTCCTGCACTATTGATCGGAACGCTATCGTCCGGATCACAGCCAGTCAAGCAATGCTGTAGGTGCGGCCGTTGCCGCGTCGACGCGAACTGTTACAGAACGCCGCTGCGGTGCCGCCGACTGTTACAGAACATCACGGCGCAGGTGCCGTCGTCGACGGTGGTGGTGCCTTCTTCCGCTGCAAGAAGAACGTCAGGCTCGCGACGAACGTCGTCGATGTGGCGCGCCAGTCGGGGTCGACGGTGTACGTGAATGCGGCCTCCAAGCGCAACGGCACACACACCGCGGACGGCGCTTCGTATCCGAGACCGAACAGCCAGTCGTAGTTGGTCGCGGTGTCCGTCGACGATGGCTCGCCGGTGCCGAAATTCGTCGTCGTCTCCTCGGTGCGGAAGTACCCGCCGACTCCGAGGTACACGCGACCCAGGGAGGTGAGCGCCTTCCCACCGCCGACGAACCGACGAACCTCTGCTGCCGTCGACGTGATCGACGGCGGCTCGTTGAGATCCGTCGTGGTCGCGTCACTCGTGAACGCCGCGAAGCCGGCCTCCGGCATGACAGCGAACTTGAAGCCCGGCGACGACTACAGCGTCCATCGCAAGGCCGCCATATCCCCTCCAGGGCTCACGCGCAGGCCGACATCGACACTGTCGCTGAGGCCCACGAGGACGTGACCTGACACCCATGGGGCGCTGACCGAGGATGACGTCTCTCGTGCCTCCGTCGAGAATGTGTTGCTCGACGTGTCGGTGAACAGGTAGCCGTTGCTGATCGCTACCTCGACGTTGCCCTTGCCGCCGAGCGGCGTCGCCGGTGTGCCGATCACCGCCGTCGTCGACGGGCCGACGCAACCGGACATGAGCCTCAACACAACGATCACCACCGCAGCGAACCAGACCTTCATGGAGACCTCCTACGCGCCTCGACGAACAGCGGCGCGACCGGTCTAACTTAAGCTATCGGTGTAACAGTGGACAACCGATGGAGGATGTTGGCGACGGATCGAGGGCGGCCCAATCGATCGCGTGTCGAAACGCCCTGCCGAGCCCACGACTGCCGAGATCGCCGTTCGCTTCGTCGGAGAACGTCTCCGGCACCTCCGCGAAGCCCGCGGGCTAACGCAGGAGAGCATGGGGGCCCGCGCCGGCGTCACCTCAAAGTACATCAGCGAGATCGAGCGCGGCGCGACCAGCGTCTCCGTCCCGATCCTGTGGCAGCTCTCCGTCGACGGACTTGGAGTGCCGTTGACCGAGTTCTTCATGGTCAGCGACGACAAGGTCGCCGACGACGTAGCCACGCTGGTGGCGGTCGTCGGTGCGCAGCCGCCCGCCGTCCGCCAGCGCGCGCTTCGCGTTGTGCGGGCTGTGATCGACGAGTAGCCGTAACATTACGGGCGTCGCCCGAAACTCGTTGCGTCATTACGGGCGTCGCCCGAAACTCCATGATCGAAATGCAGGCATTTCGTGATGAATGGTTGCGTGGCCCCACGATCCGGAGGTATGTCCGGATCTGTGGGCGCAGCAGACCTCGATAAGATTCAACAGCGGCACGCGGCTCGACGCGCAGCATTCGATCGCGTTCTCGCCGAGGCGCGCGCCCTCGATCCGGCGCTGCGCGACGAGCTGGTGCTCACGCTCGCGCAAGACGGCGACGACGCCGCCGTATCGCCCATCGTTATGCACATCGGGGAGGGCCGCGTCCTGAAGACCCTGCGGAGCGCGGTCGAGTTTGTTCTCGCCGACGGCCGCAGCCGCACGACGGGTGAGCTGTTCCTCGACGTGCTCAAGGTGCGCCCGTCGACCAAGCGAGCAAGCATGGGCGCCGAGGTCGCGCGACTCACCGAGATCGGCGTGCTCACCAAGAACAAGCGCGGCACCCGCCCGAAGTACACGCTGGCCACGAAGGAGACGCCGTCGTGAGCTTATGACCGTCCGAAAACACCGACCCCGCCGTTCCAGCGGCGGGTCGGCCCGGGTCGAAACCCGGTCTTGTGGATACCCTTACCCGGGCCGAGACCCGGTAGCAGGCACGCACAGGCTTGTCGTGACGCTACCAGGCATCGGATAGCCCCGCAAGACCAGCAAGGCGCGTCATGGCTAACCCAGCCTGGCGACTGGCCTACGTCTGCCCGATGCGCGAGCGGTTCCACCGCTGGCGTGTCGTGGTGCTGGACTAGGCCAGGCCGCGGAATGGGTGCGTCCTCGGGCAACCGGGGGCGCACCCGGCCCGTCTGCCGCGTCACCCGTCGGCGGCCTCGCGCTTCCTCCGTTCGGCCCTAGCCGCCGCGAGGAGCCGTTCCGTGGCCCAAGCCGAGACGGTGATCCCAGCAGCCTCGGCCGCCTCCTTGAACTCGGCGTCCTGTGCCTCGGAGATACGCACCCGCAAGAACACCGTCTTCCGTACCGCCGCCGGCTTCCGTCGCTTGATCGCAGCCACGGATCCGAATGTACCCCATCAGGGCTTTCAGTCAAGCCCGCGATCTGCCCCTTAACACCGCGCTCTAATGGGGTACATTAGGATCACGATGTCCGACGGAGAGCGCGCAATGGACGGTTTCCATGATGCCCCCGGCCGACAAGTGGCGTGAGCAACGCAGGCGTGAGCTGGCGCTCCGACTCGGTAACCAGATCCGCCAGTGCGGTGCGCGGTGGGCGGTGCCCTCGGCGACCGGCGCGAGCGGGTACCTCGTCGATCTCGTGCGGTCGACCTGCACGTGCCCCGACTACACGACGCGGCGCGAGCGGTGCAAGCATCAGCACGCCGTCGAGTACACCTTGGTCTGGTCGCAGAGTACGGCGCCCGACGGCACGGTGACGGAGACGGTCGTGGCTCGCCGGAAGACGTACCGCCAGGACTGGCCGAGCTACAACGCCGGGCAGGTCGCAGAGAAGGAGCACGCCGAGCGGCTCCTCGACGCACTCTGCGACGGCGTCCCGCAGCCGCCACAAGGTCCGGGCCGGCCGCGCCTGCCGTTGCGTGATGTTGTGTACGGCATCGTCCACAAGGTCTTCACGACCGTGAGCACGCGCCGTGCGCAGTCGGACCTCCGCGCGTGCCGCGCCCGTGGGCTGGTCGTGAAGGCCCCAGCCTACAACACGGTGATCGAGCACATGGCCTCACCGGAGATCACGCCGATCCTGACGGCGATGATCGAGGAGAGCGCCGCGCCGCTCGCGCTGATCGAACGCAACTTCGCCGTCGACTCGACGGGGTTCGGGACCACGCTCTACCGGCGGTGGTTCGACGAGAAATGGGGCAAGGAGAAGTCCGAACAGGTGTGGGTCAAGTGTCACGCGATGGTCGGTGTGACCACGAACGTCGTGACCTCGGCCGCGGTGTCGAACGCAGGCGATGCGCCGATGTTGCCCCCGGTCCTAGCGGCGACGGCGCAGCGGTTCCAGGTCGGCGATGTCGTCGGTGACAAGGCGTACGCGAGCCACCGCAACGTCGCCGCGATCCACGCGGCCGGCGGGACGCCGTTCCTCGCGTTCAAGGAGCAGGGCAACGTCCGGGTCGCGATCCGCGTGCTGCGGCTGCGCTGCGACGGCTGGGAGCCGCTGGCGCGGGCGCTGCGACTCGAAGCCGACAGCCTTAGCAAGATCCTACGCGGCGGCCGTGATGTGACGGCGGCCCTCGCGTTCCGCGTGGCGAAGCTGGCGGAGGTCACGGTCGACGAGCTGATGACCGGACGCTTCGTGCCGGCGGGGACATGTCCGCACTGCGGGAAGCGAACGGCGATCGACTTCGGCGACGAGGCGACGGTGGCCGAGTAGCTCGATCGACTTGATCGCCCGCAGGCATCGCGGTAGGACACCGCCGTGGCTAAAGGCGAGACATGTCCGAACTGCGGTGAGAAGACGTGGCACGGCGGCAAGACGCAGGCGCGCAAGTGTAAGTGCGGCGCTATCGGATGGCACCCTGACGACGCGTTGACGGGCGGCGGGGGCACGGGCAAGTCGTGTCCGCACTGTGAACAGCGAACGCTCGTGAAGGTTGCTGACGCCGTTCGCCGCTGTACGAACTGTCAGCTCGTCTGCATCTTCCCCGACAAAGCTTAACGTCGATCTTCGGGAGTTGGCGGGCAGGGTGCGGGTTGTGCCTGTCAACGCGCTGCGTTTCAGCCTTGGCAGGCAAAGCCCGGCCCCCGGACAGAAATGGCCGGATCTCGGACGCCGCGCACGAGCGCACGCGGACTTGCAGGAGGCATGCGCCTTGCTGGTCGGTGCGCCGATGCCGTCGCTCGAGCACGAGGCTCCGCTCGTGGTCCTGCGCGAGGAGCCCGCGCTCGTGCCGGCCCTGCTGCGCGAGGTGGTGGGCCTGGAGCTGCCTCCGTTCGAGACGGTCGAGGTCGCCGACAGCAGCCTCAACCAGCCGATCGAGCTGCGGGCCGATCTGGTCGTCGCGCTGCGGGGCCCCGCCCCGGACCGGCGGATGGTGA
>DASZXE010000252.1:0-9557 GCA_035546475.1 Kofleriaceae bacterium | reverse complement strand
CCGGCCCGCGCGGCGGCCCCCGGCCTGTGGGCGCGGTTCGTCGGCTGGGTGGGCGGCCACCGCAGCCAGCTCCTGACCGGCTTCGTGGCGGCCGGCGCGGCGGCGGCCATCACGGTCGTCGCCCGGCCGGCGCACCAGCGGACCGTCTACGTGCCGACCACCGTCGCGAGCAACGGCAACGGGGGCGGCACCGGCGTGGGGGTCGGGAGCGGGACCGGCACCGGTTCGGCCGGCCCGGTCCTCGTCTCCGCCAGGAGCACGCCGACCGAGGTCGAGTCGCTCGACGTGCCCGACGGCACCGGCAGCGTGTTCACGATCGACGACGACGATGGCGAGACCACCGTCATCTGGGTGACACCCGACGACGTCGTGGAAGGACTTTGAGCATGAGCAAGCTGCGAACCTTCGTCCGCGCGATGATCGGCGGCGCCATCGTCCTCGGCGCCAGCGTGGCGGCGGCGCCGGCCGCGCACGCCGACACCGTCACCTGCTCGATCATCGAGATCGAGGCGTCGACCGCCGACGCCCCGTCGATCGACGCCGGCCTGAAGCCGCTGGAGAAGAAGCTGAAGAAGCCGCCGTTCTCGTCGTGGAACAGCTTCAAGCAGCTCGGCTCGCAGAGCCTGTCGCTCGAGACGCTGAAGCCGTCGGAGGCGAGCCTCGTCCACGGCAAGGCGACCTTGATCCTGCGCGAGATGACCGCCGGCGCCGGCAAGAAGACGCGCCTCTCGCTCGGCATCTCGCTCGACGACGACGGCGGCAAGCGCGTGCTCGACAGCAAGGTCAACGTCGACGCCAACGACTACTTCGTCGTCGGCCGCTCGCTGCCGGCCAACAAGGGCCACCTCGTCGCCCTGACCTGCACACCCTGACGCCGCGCCCTCGCGCGCCCCCGGCGCTGGTAGCCGGCGTGAGGCGCAACGGCTCGGGATATCCGCCCCGAGCCGCGGATATCCCGGCAGAGGAACCTCGCGATGCGCGGTTCCCGGATTCGGCACCTCGCGGTCCTCGGTGCCTCAGCGCTGGCGGGGCATGAGCACGGTGAACTCGGAGCCCTGGCCCTCCTCGGAGTCGACGGTGATGAGGCCGCCGTGCAGCTCGACGAGGCCGCGCGCGATGAACAGGCCGAGGCCGGCGGAGTCGGGCACCGACGACGTGTGGTGCTTCGCCGCCTTCACGTCGGTGAACGGCTCGAAGATGCGATGGCGGAACGAGGCCGGGATGCCGATGCCGTTGTCCTTGACCCGCAGGCGCGCCCAGTCGCCGGCGTAGACGTCGGCCGGCGCGTCGTCGACGATCACCTGGATCGAGCCGCCCGGCGGGGTGTAGCGGATCGCGTTCGACACCAGGTTGACGACCACCCGGTGCAGCTTCGCCGGGTCGGCCTCGATCGGCCGGATGCTGGCGAGCTCCGACGTCATCTCGTGCTGGCGCGCCATCGCCAGCGGCGCCAGCTCGACGAGCGCCTCGGCCACCACCGCGCCGAGCGCGACCTCCTCCGGCTGCAGCTTGACGCGGCCGGCGCCGAGCCGCGCGAACTCGAGCATCTCGTCGACCAGCCGCCTGAGCCGGTGGGCGTTGCGGCGCAGCGACGTCACCGGCCGCTCGGCCTCGGCGGCCAGCTCGCCGAACCGGCCCTCGACGAGGAGGTCGAGGTAGCCGACGATGCTCACCATCGGCGTGCGCAGCTCGTGGGCGATGATGGCGATGAACTCCGAGCGCGCGGCCGCGGCCCGCTCGAGCTCGGCGTTCTTGCGCTTCAGCTCCTGCTCCGACTCGGTGAGCGCGCGCGTGCGCTGGCGGACCGTCTGGTCGAGGTTGGTGCTGAGCAGCGCCAGCTCCGCCTGCTGATCGGCGAGCTCGCGGGTGCGCAGCTCGATGAGCTGCTCCATGCGGGCGGCGGCCTCGAACAGCTCGGCCTGGCTGGGCTCGCGCGCGCGGCGCTCGGCGCGGGAGATGAGGACGTCGATCGTGCGGCGGGCGGCGCGCAGCTCGAGCTCGAGCTCGGTGATGCGGCGGGCGGCGTCGCGCCCCGACGGCGCGTCGAGCGGCAGGAGGCCGCTGCCGTCGGCGCGCGCGCCGTCGGCGGTCGGCTCGGCCGCCGGGTCGGCCAGCGGGTCGGCCAGCGAGTCGGCCAGCGGGTCGGCCAGCGCGTCTGCCAGCGCCACCGGGCCGGTCTCGTCCGGCGACCGGACAGCGGCGTCGGCGGGGGCGGCGTCGGCGACCCGGCGGGGCCGCCGCTTGCGGGGCGGCTCGCTCATGGCGCCGCCAGCACCAGGGCGCACAGGGTGTGGTTGACCAGCAGCGGCCCGATCTGCTCGCCGAAGCTGTGGAAGCCGACCACCGGCACCGACGCGTAGAGGTCGTCGAGCGCGCGGCGCGCCCCGCGGTCGTCCGCCTCGGTGTGGCGGGCGACGCAGGAGAAGGCGATCACCGCCGCCGGCGGGCCGAGGCGCGCGCGCACGCCGTCGAGCGCGGCCCGCGTCGAGGCGACGAGGTCGCCGGCCTGCATGATGCGCAGCACCGAGCCCTCGTCGACCGCGGCCGCCACCCGCAGCGACACCGGCCCGACGTCGACGATCGACCGCACGTAGCTCCGGTCGCCGATGTAGGTCGCGAACGGGAAGCGGGCGGCGGTCGCGCTGGTGATCGGCTGCTCGACGCCGAGGCTGGCGACCAGCTCGCGCCAGCGCGCCGCCGCCGGGTAGCCGTCGAGCTCGTGGATCAACCGGCCGGTCGCGTCGGCGGCGGTGACCACCGTGCGCAGCGGCGTCGGCGCCATGTGCTCGCTGGAGATGACCTCGAACGGCAGCTCGCTGTCGAGGACGACGACCACGCCGGCGTCGCGGTGCGCCTTGCCGCCGGCGAACACCGCCGGCCGGATCGGCGAGCCGAGCTCGTGCGAGGCGACGCCGCCGACGAAGCCGATCGCCGGCGCGGTGCCGGCGGTGCCGAGGCAGAACGCCTCCGCGCTGGTCGCGAAGCCGTCGTGCAGCGTCAGCACGACGTGGCGGCGCGGATCGAGGCGGTCGGCGTCGAGGCCGAGCTGCGCGATCGCGCGCGCCACCGCGTCGCGGCCCGCGCGCAGGGGCCCGCTCGACAGCGACGCGGCGAGCTCGTAGCCGAAGCGCAGCGCCGGCGGCCCGAGCGCGAGGGCCGCCGCGGTGCCGGTGGTGACCGGCCCGGCGATCTCGCCCGACGAGGTGCAGCCGATCACCTCCGCCGGCGCGAGCGCGCGGGCCAGGGCCGGCGCGACCAGGTCCGGATCGAGCGCGCTGTCGACGAAGACCAGCACCAGCTCGCCGGCCCGCGGCCGCAGCTCGTCGGCGAGCGCGCGCGCGAGCTGCTCGGGGTCGCGGGCCGGCACCTGCGCCCGCCGCACCGGGGGGACCACGCCTGGCATCGGCGCGGAGTATAGACCCGCTGTCGCCGGCGCAAGCCCCGCCGTGGGGGCGCGGCGGGGGCGCGGCCGCGTGACGTGACGGCCGCGCGCCCACGCTCCCGCGAAACGCCGGAGGAGATCACGTCCGCCGCCCGCGGTGGCGCCGCCGGCCGCGCTTTCGACGGCGGGATCGGCCGCGGCGACGGCGCGGCGGCCAAAAAGTTGCCCCCGACCGCCCGCCCGCGCTTCGTTAAGCCCATGGAGAAGCTCTGCTGCGTCTGCAGCCAGTCGTTCCGGCCCTCGTTCGTCTACCAGGTCGCCGTGCTCCCCGACGGACAGCGCGGCTACTACTGCACGCTCGAGTGCCGCAAGGCGGGGCTGGGCGACGAGGCGTTCCGCGCCCGCCGCGCCCGCCGCATCGCCGTCCTGAACCAGAAGGGCGGCACCGGCAAGACGACGACGTCGGTCAACCTGGCCGCCGGGCTCGGCGAGCGCGGGCGCAAGGTGCTGCTGGTCGACACCGACGCGCAGGGCAACGTCGGCGTCTCGCTCGGCGTCGCCGGCGAGCAGTCGCTCTACCACGTGCTCGTCGACGGCGCCGACCCGGCCGAGGTCGCGGTGCCGGTCCGCCAGCACCTCGACGTCATCACCGCCGACGCCACGCTCGCCGCCGCCGAGATCTGGCTGGCGCGCCAGGAGCCGGCGCAGCGGTCGCGCGTGATGACGAAGCGGCTCAACCTCGCGCAGGTGTCGCGCCGCTACGACTACGTGATCATCGACTGCGGCCCGTCGCTCAACCTGCTCAACCAGAACGCGCTGTCGTACGCCGACGAGGTGCTCATCCCGGTGACGTGCGACTACCTCGCGCTCGTCGGCGTGAAGCAGGTGCTGCGCACGATCAAGGACGTCGAGCGCCACCTCGGCCACGCGGTGCGGGTGTCGGCGGTGCTGCCGACCTTCTACGACGGCCGCACGCGGCTGGCGCGCGAGGTGCTGGAGACGCTGCAGGGCCACTTCAAGCAGAAGTGCCTCGAGCCGATCCGGCTCAACACGCGGCTCGCCGAGGCGCCGAGCCACCGCAAGTCCATCTTCGAGTACGCGGCGCAGTCCCACGGCGCCGCCGACTACAACCGCGTCGTCGACTGGGTGCTGGCCTCGAACGAGGTCCAGCAGCCGGCGGGCGCCCACACCGGCGCGACGGCGGCGGCCTGAGCCAAGGGCCGGCCGCGACGAGTGGGGCCGCGAGCGAAGCGAGCTCCGGGATACCACCCACGACGAAGCGGCCGAGCGCGCGAAGGCGCACGAGCAGGCCCGAAGCAACAAGAGAGACCATCATGAAGGAAGAGAAGCTGCTCCAGCACGATCCGCTCGCCGACGCCGAGCGCATCCTTCGCGACGACTTCTACGGGCGCGGCAGCCCGCCGCAGGACGACGACGAGCCGGCGCCCGCGGCCGGCGCCCGCCGGCGCAAGCGCGCGACCACGCCGCGGCCGACCCACTACAAGGTCATCTGCATCTCGATGTACACGCGCGACCTCGAGGAGCTCGAGGCCAAGGTCGGCGAGCTCAAGCGGCGCGGGTGGACGAAGGCGAACAAGTCGCACCTGATCCGGCTGGCGCTGAGCCAGCTCGATCTCGATCGCCTGCCCACGCCCCGCCAGTGACGCGGGCGCCGCGCGCGTGGCCCATCGCGGCGCGCGCACGGCAGGGTGGCCGGCGCGCCGCCGGAAGCGCGGCACGGCTGCAGCCCTCGCACGCCGCGCGAGACCGCCCGCAGCCCGACCGGCCGGCGTCGAGGATCAGACCGGCGACGGCAGGACGAGGCGCGCGGCGTGCTCGCGGATCAGCTTGACGGTGACGTCGTTGATCGTGTCGCCGCGGTCGAGGCCCGCCAGGTACGCCGACGCCAGCTCCATGTACTCGCGGTAGGCCGCGCCGTACTCGTCGGGCTCGAGCAGGCGGATGAGGTGACCCTGGTGCTTGCGGAACTCGCCCGGCGCCAGCGGGCCGACGGCGGCCTCGAGGCGGTGCAGGTAGTCCTCGTGCGTGGAGACGTCGGCCATCGGGAGGCGGCGACCTTACCGCGACGTCAGAAGGGCCGCGACGCGCCGAGGTTGAAGACGTGGGCGAGATCGGTGCGGGTGGCGCCGGTCGCGTCCATGTGCCGATCCGACGGGCCGGCCCAGCGCGTGCCGGCGTAGCCGAGCTGGTAGCCGGCCTCGAGCCGCCAGTGGGCGCGCCACGCGTAGGTGCCGGAGAGCTGCAGCCAGAGCGAGCGCGTGGCGGCGAGCTGGCCGTCGCCCTGGTTCTTCGTCTGCTGGCGGTTGCCGGTGGGCATGACGTCGAGGCTGGCCTGGGCGCCGATGCGCGGCGTGATGCGGCGGACGTCGACGGCGGCGCCGATCACCGGGCCGAGCACGGTCTCGACCGGCAGGCGCGCCTTGTTGGCGAGGTCGCTCACCGAGAAGCGGCCGAAGTGGAGGCCGCCGCGGCCCCAGACGGTGATCGCGCGCCGGCCGCCGAGGTCGTAGCCGCCGACCGCGAAGACGTCGACGTCGTGGGTCGTGAAGCCGACGTGCTCGCCCGCGAAGGCGATGCCGGGCGTCGCCATGCAGCCCATGTAGCGGACGTGGCCGCCGAGGAGGATGCGGGGCTTGACCGGGAAGATCGCGTCGGCGCCGACCGCGAGCGAGACGGCCGTCGAGCCGAACGGATAGTCGGGCGGCGGGCCGTCGGCGAGCATCGCGCCGTCGCTGTGGAAGCTGCCGCCGATCGACGCGAAGCCGAGGCGGGCGGAGGCGACGATCGCGCGGGTGGCGGGGGCGGGCGCGTCGCCGTCGCCGACCGCGTCCTTCGCGATGTAGCCGGAGATGCTGTCGTCGTCGGCGACCTCGACGCGCAGCCACTTGCCGGAGCGGTGCTCCTCGAGGAGGACGACGCGGTCGCCCTCGCGCAGGGTGAGGACCGCGCGCGCGCTGCGCGACGGCCGCGGGTAGAGCGGGGCGCGGGCGACGCGGACGGTGAGCGTGGGCGCGGCGGGCGCGTCGTCGGCGTCGCCGTCGCCGTGATCGCCGTCGGCGTGGTCGTCGGAGCGATCGCCGGCGCGGTCGCGGCCGTCGTCGGCATCGTCGCGGTCGCGGTCGCGATCCTGATCGTGGTCGCCGGCGCGGACGCGGTCGTCGCCGCGGCGGGGCGCGCGAGCGTCGTCCCGATCGCGGTCGCGGTCGTCGCGGTCATCGTCATCCCGGTCATCGGCGCGGGTCGGCTTGCGCGCGTCGGCGCGGGCCGGCTTGCGGCGGTCGTCGCGGCCGCGGTCGGCGTCGCGATCGCGGTCGTCGCGGTCGTCGCGATCGTCGCGGTCCGCGTCGTCGCGGTCGTCGCGATCGTCCCGGTCCGCGTCGTCGCGCGCGCCCTTCCGCACGTCGCGGCGGTCGTCGTCGCGGTCGTCCCGCGCCCGCGCGTCGCCGTCATCGTCGTCCCCGTCGTCGCCGCCGCTCACGTCGCGGCCGTCGCCCTGGCCGTCGACGGCATCGGCGCCGACCCGGTCGTCCGGCGCCGCGCCCCACGCCCCGCGCGCGAGCGACCGCCCGTCCACGAACGGCCGCCGCCGCGTGTTGCGCGGCAGCGGCTCCGGCGTCAGCGACACCACGGTCGACCTCGTCACCCACCCGGTCCGACCGTTGACCCGCACCTTCAGCCAGCGGCCGCTGGTCGCGATGACGTTCAGCGTCGTCCCCTTCGCGACCCGGGTGACGACCTCCGACTGCTCGCCGGTCCGCTTGTAGACCTTCGTCGATCCGGTCGTCCGCACCCGCTCGGCGTCGGCGCGGCTGCCGGCCAGGCAGGCGATCGCCACCAGGATCGCGAGCGCGACTCCCGCCGGCCGCGGCCACGCGCGAGAGGCGGTGAACCGATCTCCGGCGGGCGTCGCTCGCATGCCGCGATTGTCCTACAACCCGCGTGCCGATGTCCCGGCCTCGTGATCTCGTGCCGTTGTCGTCCCGGCGAGCGCGATCTGCGCCTGCAACTGGCTGAAAACAGGAAGGCTGGTCGGGACCTCGGCGGTCCCGGGTGGCGACCGCCGACCCCAGGTCGATCGATCCGCACCATCGAGGGGGCATCGCACCGCTTCGGATCGTACTACGAACCGAGCTATCATCCGGTTCTCGCAGTCCACGCCGAGGGGCCAATGCCTGCTTCTTACGCCGCGACCAACCATTTCAGCACCGGCCACTTCAAGCTCGTCATCGACGGCAAGCCGGTCACCTCCTTCATCAAGTCGGTGGAGGGTGGGCTGATCAACGCGCAGTCGGTGGAGGAGCCGGTCGGCCAGTACAACATCCGCGGCCGGCACCTCGGCACGCGCGAGGTCGAGCCGATCCAGATCGAGTTCGGCATGTCCGGCTCGAAGTGGGCGCTCGACCTCGTCGACGACTTCATCGGCCAGCGCAAGCACCACCGGCTCAACGGCGAGATCCGTCACGCCGACGCGAACATGGTCACGCAGTTCATGTACACGTTCTCGAGCGCGGTGATCACCGAGGTCACGCTGCCGAAGCTCGACGCGGCGGGCAAGGACAGCTTGATGTGCAAGGTCAAGCTGCAGCCGCAGGACGTGACCTTCCAGCTCGGCGACGCCACCAAGCTGCACCCCGATCCGATCGGTCGCCAGAAGGCGTGGACGAGCTGCAACTTCCGGGTCTCGTTCGACAACGGCGCCGACGCCACGTACGTGTCGTCCGTCGAGGCGATGACGATCAAGCTCGGCCACAAGGTCATGCAGCTCAGCGACATGTTCCGCCCCGACGTGCTGCCGACGAAGGTCGACATGCCGAAGCTGTCGATCAACGTCCCGCTCATGCGCGCGGGCGACTTCGTGAAGTGGTACCAGAAGTCGGTCGCCAACCAGCTCGAGAACGGCACGCCGGACGCCGACCAGCTCGGCACCGGCAAGAACGCGGGCGGCTACGAGACGTCGGCGTCGATCGAGTACATGGACGCGACGCTCTCGCAGGTGCTCTACACCGTCGAGTTGTTCGGCGTCGGCATGGAGAAGTTCTCCATCATGAAGAGCGAGGCGAACGCCGGCTCGGTGAAGATGGCGAAGTTCGACTTCTACGTCACGGACATCAAGGTCCGCGCGAACGGCGGCGGCTTCTGACCAGCGGCGCGCGGCGCTGACCGCCCGCGGGTCAGCGCAGCGAGGTGACGATCAGGTCGTAGGCGGCGTGGGCGTAGACGGCGTGGGCCAGCGAGCGGTGCCACGCGACCAGGGCGAAGACGAGGCCGGCGATGCAGCGGGCCTCGAACGCGGCGGTGCTCCACGGCTCGCCGGCCCAGTGGTGCGCGGCGGCGAACAGCACCGTCGAGCCGACGAGCGCGAGCCACCAGCCGGCGCGGGCGGGGACGCCGGCGCGGCCGAGCAGCCAGGCGCCGCCGAAGAAGGCGCCGAGGCGGAAGACCAGCTCCTCGTGGAGGCCGGCGCCGAGCGAGGCGACGACCCGATCGAGCGCGCCGAGCAGCGGCCCGTGGCGCAGCACGACCTCGAGGAGCGCGAGGAGCGCGAGCGCGACGACGGTCGCCTCGAGGAGCAGCGGGCCGATGACCTGCAAGCCGAGCAGGTCGCGGCGGGCGCGGCGCGCGACCCAGACGAGGTAGCAGGCGGCGAGGCCGGCGTGGACGAGCAGGTACGCGTTGCGATCGCGGCCGCAGGCGCGCCAGAGGAGGCGCGTCGGGACGTCAATGACACTCAGGTGGCCGGTCGCCAGCACGCCGAGGCCGTAGGCGAGGACGAGCGGCATGATGACGACGAGGCTGGCGGTGAGGTCGCCGCGGCCGGTCCACGACGCGCGGCGCGGGGCGCGGCGGCTCATCGGCGCCACCTCCCGGCGCGTCCGCGGGCGCGGGGGCGCGAGGGGGCGTTCATCAGACGGAGGACGGCGGGGGTGCGATCGGGGGGCTGCACGGTGGCGATGACGGCGTCGTCCCAGCGGAGGGTGGCGGCGGCGGCGCGCGCGACGGCGGCGACGTCGACGGTGGCGGCGGCGGTGCGCGGATCGGGTGCGCCGGCGAGGGCGGCGCGGGCGAGGGCGGCGGCGCGCAGCTCGGGCCGCTCCTGATCGGCGGCGAGCCGGGCGCGCGCGCGCTCGACGGCGGCGGGATCGGGGCCGGTGGC
>DASZXE010000251.1:0-4294 GCA_035546475.1 Kofleriaceae bacterium | reverse complement strand
CGTGTAGACGTCGTCGACCAGGACGACCCGCCGCGGCGGCCGCCGCTCGGTCGTGAACAGCCGGCGGACGTTCCGGCGGCGCTCCTCCCGCGGCAGACTCGCCTGCCGCGGGGCGAGCCGGGTGCGGCCGAGGAGCTGGACGTGCTCGAGGTCCCAGCGGCGCGCGAGCTCGCGGGCCAACCGCCCCGGCGGGTGGTGGCCGCGTCTGAGCAGACGGTCGTCGTCGGGCGGCACGGCGACCACCGCGTCTGCGTCGGGGACCTCGAGCACGCCGCTCGCGAGCTCGGCCGCGTGGGCGGCGAGCTGGCGGAGCCCGCCTTCCTTCCATGCGGCGACGAGCGCCCGCGCCGCGCCCGCGTAGACGAAGGCGGAGCGTGCCTCGTCGAAGGCGAGCCGCCGTCCGTCGCACTCCCGGCAGCGTTCGACGGGCCACGCGGTCGGCGCCCCGCAGAGGGCGCACCTGGGCGTCCCGAGCGGGCGCAGCGTCCCGCGGCAGACGTCGCAGAGCACGTCCGCGGGCCGCCCGCACCCGACGCAGCGACGCGGCACGAGCAGCTCGAGGAGCACGGCCACGGCCGCGACGCTAGAAGCGCGCTGCGCGCGCCGCCAGACGCTCTTGCGGCCACGTCCCGGCCGGACACGCCCCCGGTTCGAGGGGCGGACGCGATCCGTTCGCGCACCGCGGCCGTAGGAACGGGCATGACCGAAACGACGGGAGGCACTCCATGAAGATCCAGGCACTCGCGATCCGCCCGCGCCGGGCGGTGCTGTTCGTCGCGCTCGTCGCGACCCTCGACCTCACGCTGACCCTGTTCGTCCACCCGGCCCAGTCGACGCCCGACGCGCGGGCGAAGGTCCAGGTGCGCACGACGAGCCTCGGCAAGATCCTCAGCGACGCCCGCGGGCACACGCTGTACCTCTTCGAGGCGGACAAGGGCAAGGTGAGCGCCTGCTACGGCACGTGCGCGAAGGATTGGCCGCCGCTGCTCACCACCGGAAAGCCGGTCGCCGGCGCCGGCGCCAAGGCGTCGCTGCTCGGGACGACCAAGCGCAAGGACGGCCGGCTCCAGGTGACCTACGGCGGCCACCCGCTCTACTTCTTCTTCCAGGACAAGAAGCCCGGGCAGACCGCCGGCGAGAACCTCGACTTCTTCGGCGGCGAGTGGTACGCGGTCTCGGCCGCCGGCAAGAAGGTCGAGCCGCACGGCGGCGCCGGCGGCGGCACGACGACCACCACGACGCCGACGACGACCACGACGCCCACGACCACCGGGTCGACCGGCGGCGGGGGCGGCTACGGCTACGGGTACTCCGGCTAGCGCCGCTGCCGGCTCAGACCGGTGAGTAGGCCTCGCGCGCGGGCAGACCGCGCGCGAGGCGCAGCCGGTTGTCCGCCGCCAGCAGCTGTGCATGGTCGCCGACGTCGTACCACGACTCCTCGAAGCACCACGCGTACACCGGCTCCCGCTGCTGGAGCCACGCGACGAAGCGGCCCGGCTGATCCGGCGCGTTGCCGTCGGCGAGGTACCGCTCGACGAGCGGCACGTGCGCCCGGTGGAAGAGGTAGGTCGCCGTCGCGGCCAGGGTCGAGGGCGGGTCCTGCGGCTTCTCGACGAAGTCGACGACGCGGCCGTCGGGGGCGAGCTCGACGATGCCGTAGCGCGCCGCCAGCTCGCGCGAGCCGACGTCGCGCACCGCCACCGCGCTCGCGACGCCGTGCGCGCGCCAGGCGTCGACGAACGCCTGGAGGCTGAAGTCGAACAGGTTGTCGCCCGCGATCACGAGCAGGTCGTCGTCGATCCCGGCCTCGGCGATCGCGAAGCGCAGGTCGCCGATGGCGCCGAGGCGGTCGTCGTTCGAGGTCGTGCCGTCGTCGTGCACCGTCGCGGCGCCCGGCCGCCCGTCCGCCCACTCGCGGAACGCCGGCGCCTTGCGCGCGTTCGTGACGACGTGGATCCCGTCGATCTCGTCCACCCCCTCGATCGCGTCGACGATCCAGTCGAGGATCGGCCGGCCGCCGACGGGCAGCAGCTCCTTCGCCCAGGTGTCGGTCAGCGGGCGGAGCCGCGTCGCGTAGCCCGCGGCGAGGACGACGGCCTTCACGCCGTCACCACGCCGGCGAGCGACTCGGCGTAGGGCGCCCGGTGGACGCCGTGCTCGGTGACGATCGCCGCGATCAGGTCGGCCGGGGTGACGTCGAACGCCGGGTTGCGGGCGGCGAAGCGCGTCGTGATCTCGGCCGCGTCCCGCTCCTCGATCGGGATCCCGGCCCCGTCCGGCGTCGCGAGGTCGACGGTCGAGCTCGGGGCGACGACGTACAGCGGGAGTCCGTGGTGGCGGGCGAGGACGGCGAGGGAGTACGTGCCGATCTTGTTCGCCGCGTCGCCGTTGGCCGCGATGCGGTCGGCGCCGGTGATGACGCAGTCGACGTCGCCGGCGGCCATCAGCGAGGCAGCAGCGGAGTCGGCGATCACGGCGTGCGGGATGCCCGCGGTCTCGAGCTCCCACGCGGTGAGCCGGGCGCCCTGCAGCAGCGGACGCGTCTCGTCGACCCAGACCCGCTCCAGCAGCCCGCGCTCCCAGGCGGTCAGCAGCGCGCCCACGGCGCTGCCGTAGCCGCCGGTCGCGAGGCCGCCCGCGTTGCAGTGCGTGAGGGCCCGTGTGCCCGGCGCGAGCAGCTCGGCGGTGTGCGCGGCCATCTCGCGGCACCGGCGCACCTCGTCGGCGTGGATGCGGCGGGCGTGCTCCGGCGACGGGTCGTCGCGCATCTCGTCGAGCGCCCACGCAAGGTTCACCGCGGTCGGGCGGGACGCGCGCAGCACCGCGTCGGCGGCCGCGAGGTCCTCCCCGCGCTCCGCCGCGAGCGCGATCCCGTACGCGGCCGCGACGCCGATCGCCGGCGCGCCGCGCACGACCATCGTCCTGATCGCCTCCGCCACCTCCGCGGCGGTGCGGCAGCGCACGTCGACCTCCTGCTGGGGCAGCAGGCGCTGGTCGAGGAGGACGACCGCGTCGTCCTCCAGCCGCAGGATGCGCGTCGGCTCGAGCATCGGACTCAGGATCGCATTCGTCCCAGAACGGCGGCGGCGGCCACTTCCGCGGCCGCCGTCACTGCCCGGGTGTCGGGGTCGCGGCTCAGGTGCCCTCGTCCCACGAGGCCAGGTACTTCGCCTGCTCGGCGGTCAGCTGGTCGATGTCCACGCCCATCGTCGCGAGCTTGAGACGCGCGATCTCCTCGTCGATCTCGGTCGGGACGGGGTACACCTTCTTCTCGAGCGACGAGGCGTTGCGGACGGCGTACTCGGTCGCCAGCGCCTGGTTGGCGAAGCTCATGTCCATGACGATCGCCGGGTGGCCCTCGGCGGCCGAGATGTTGACGAGCCGCCCCTCGGCGAGCAGGAAGATCCGACGGCCGTCGGCGAGCTTGAACTCCTCGACGAAGGCGCGCGCCTCGCGCGTCTCCTGCGCGAGCTCCTGCAGCGACGGGATGTCGATCTCGACGTTGAAGTGCCCCGTGTTGCAGACGATCGCGCCGTCCTTCATCACCTCCAGGTGCTCGCGGGCGATGACGTGCTTGTCGCCGGTGGCGGTGCAGAAGACGTCGCCGATCTTGGCCGCCTCGGCCATCGGCAGCACCTCGTAGCCGTCCATGAGCGCCTCGAGCGCGCGCATCGGGTCGACCTCGGTGACGATCACGTGCGAGCCCATGCCCCGGGCGCGCATCGCGACGCCGCGGCCCGTCCAGCCGTAGCCGGCGACGACGAACTTCTTGCCGGCGAGCAGGACGTTGGTGGCGCGGATGATCCCGTCGATCGTCGACTGGCCGGTGCCGTAGCGGTTGTCGAAGAGGTGCTTCGTCCGCGCCTCGTTGACGGCGATCACCGGGAAGGCGAGCGCGCCGTCGGCCTCCATCGCCTTCAGGCGGATGACGCCGGTCGTCGTCTCCTCCATGCCGGCGATGATGTCGGCGAGCTGCTCGCGGCGGCTCGAGTGGAGCACGCCGATGACGTCGGCGCCGTCGTCCATCGTCAGCTGCGGCTTGTGGTCGACCGCGGCCTCGATGTGCGAGTAGTAGGTGTCGTTGTCCTCGCCCTTGATTGCGAAGACGGGGATGTCGAACTCCTCGACGAGCGCCGCGGCCACGTCGTCCTGGGTGGAGAGCGGGTTGGACGCGCACAGCACGACGTCGGCGCCGCCCGCCTTCAGCGTCCGCATCAGGTTCGCGGTCTCGGTCGTCACGTGCAGGCAGGCCGAGACGCGGTAGCCGGCCAGCGGCTGCTCGCGCTCGAAGCGC
>DASZXE010000250.1:0-5189 GCA_035546475.1 Kofleriaceae bacterium | reverse complement strand
CACCGCTTCTGGGCCGTCGCCCAGCCGGAGCTGGCGATGAGCCTCGGCGGCCGCGCGCAGGGCAACCGCGACACCGTCGAGGCGCCGGTCTGGCTCGGCCTCGACGCCGGCGCCGCCGCCGTCTGGCTGCGCACCGGGCTGCGCGGCGATCTCGCCGGCCTCGGCGAGAAGCTCGAGATCCCGATCGCCGCCGGCGTCGCGGTCGCGCGCGGCCACTGGCGCGCCGGCGTCGACGCCGGCTGGCCCCAGCTCCTCGGCCCGCAGAACTCGTTCAAGCAGCGGCAGGCCGCGATCTGGCTCGCGGTCGAGCGCTAGCCCGCCGCCGCCTGCGGCGCGGTCGCGGTCAGGTGCTCGACGATGCGCGCGATCGCCGCGCCAGGCTCCGACCACGCCAGCGCGAAGCCGGTCGGCGCGCCGCTGCTCACGCGCACGACCCGCGCCAGCTCGCTCGCCCGCAGGCCATCGACCGCGAGCTGGATCCGGACGCGCACGCCGATCGCGATCGCCTCGAGATCGTCCAGCTCGACGAACGCGCCGCCGTGCGAGATGTTCAGGAGCGAGGCGATCGCGATCGTGTCGTCGTGGGCCAGCTCGACCGACACCACCACGTCGTGACGCGGGTGGGCGCGGCGCTCGGCGCCCGGCGGCGGCGGCGGAAAACGGGTCATGTCGTCCGGATCGGCCGATCCCCGCCATCATGAAGTCCCCTAGCGGAGCTGCCAGACGCCGGTCTGCCGCGGGAAACCGGCGCCGATGCGGCCGAAGCCTTGCAGGTTCACCCACACCGAGCCCTCGACCGACCACGGGATCGTGAACGACGGCGTGCGGCCCGCCTTGACGTCGCCGACGACGTCGCCGCCGAGCCGGGTGAGCAGCGCCAGCATCTGGTTCACGTCGAGCTGCAGCCGGGCGACGAACGTGATCGTCCCGCCGGGCGGCACCGTCGGGATCCGCAGGGTGTCGAGCGACGCGCCGCCGGTCAGCGCCGCGTTCAGCAGGAAGCCGGCCGCCGCGCTCGCGAAGCTGTCGATGCCGTGGATCGC
This sequence comes from Kofleriaceae bacterium, assembly GCA_035546475.1. Taxonomy (GTDB): domain Bacteria; phylum Myxococcota_A; class Polyangia; order Haliangiales; family Haliangiaceae; genus UBA2376. The sequence continues at coordinate 4,146 of DASZXE010000250.1, read as the reverse complement.
CGGCTCGTCGCTGCGGCACGCCTCCGCCTGCTGCGGGCACGAATTCGGGTCCTCGCACATCGACACGCAGACGGCGCCGAGGTTCTGCGCGCCGGTCGCCTCCGGAAACGCCGCGAACGCGACCAGCGCGCTCACCACCGGCATCGGGATCGACGCCGGGTTCTGCGCCTGCAGGTCGACGCGGAACGTGAAGCGGAGGTCGGCCTCGCTCGGCGTCGGCCCGAACACGCGGCAGCCGAGCGACATCGGACCGGTGACGTACTGGTGGCAGTAGTAGGCCGCCAGCATCTGGTTGGTCGGCTGCGACTCGAGGACGACCGAGGCGACGGTCACCTGCGGGCGGGGCGCGGGGCCCGACCCGCCCGGACCGTTCAGCCCCTGGAGGCCCGCGACCGGGCACGAGGCGACGGTGGCGAGGCCGGCGAGGAGGACCAGGCGGCCGAGGACGGAGCGAGGCTGCATCCGGTGGTTGTAACACCGCCGGCGATCGCGGATCGCCCGCGCGGCCGCCGGGCACGATCCGGATCACGGCGGCGCATCGTGGTAGATGGTCCCATGGCAGCACCGACCGATCCCGCCGGCGCCGGGAGCAACGATCGCGATCGCGACGCCGACGCCGAGCCCGACCGCGGCGCCGGCTCGGCCGAGCTGACGCGCACCGAGCGGCTGGCGCTGCGCCTCGCGCGCGCAGCCAACACGCACCCGGTCGGCCAGGCGCTGCAGCAGATGTTCCTGCGCGGCGTCAGCTACAACTGGGTGCGCGCCGGCATCGCCCATCGCTGCCTGTTCGACGGCCTCGACGAGCTGATCGCCCGCACCCCCGAGCGCGGCGTGCTGCTGGCGTCGAACCACCGCAGCTTCTTCGATCAGTACGCGATGCTGCTCGCGCTCTACCTCACCGGCACGCCGTGGTGCCGGCGGATCAACTTCCCGGTCCGCGCGAACTTCTTCTACGAGCACCCGCTCGGCATGCTGGTCAACTGGGGCGTCGCCGCCGGCGTGATGTACCCGCCGGTCTTCCGCCAGCGCGAGCGGTCGGAGGCCAACAAGCAGACGCTCGACGAGCTGGTGTCGATGCTGCAGGAGCCGGGCGTGGTGGTCGGCGTCCATCCCGAGGGCACGCGCGGCAAGGGCCCCGATCCGTACCAGCTCCTGCCGGCGATGCCGGGCATCGGCCAGATCGCGCTGCAGGCGAAGCCGATGGTGATCCCGGCGTTCGTCCTCGGGATGAACAACGACATCGTCCGCGAGATCCGCGACAACTTCCGCGGCGACATCCGGCGCACGCGGCCGGTGATCGCGGTGTTCGGCGAGCCGGTCGACTACAGCCCGTTCCTCACGTCGAAGCCGCGGCCCGCCCTCTACAAGAAGTGCGCGGACCTGATCCGCCAGCGGATCATCGACCTGGAGGCGCGCGAGAAGGAGCTGCGCGCGCAGTGCGCGGCCGGCGAGATCGCCGACGACGATCCGCGCTGGCTGACGAACCGCCCGCACAGCAAGTGGTACGCCTCGCTGCGCGAGCGCTGACCCCTACGACGCGGTCGCCTGGACGATCGGCGGCGGCGCCGGCTCGAGCGTGGCGGCGACGATCGGCGGCGCCGGCGACGCGGCGCCGAGCAGGCTCGGCCCGACGATCAGCGCCGCCGGCTCCATGCCGAGCGCGAGCCGCTCCCAGGTGAGCGACCAGGCCTTCCACGCGATCGGCTCGCGGCCGAACAGCGCGTGGCGGCCGGCCAGCACCGGCCGCGGCCCGTCGAACGCCGGCCCGCGCACCACCGCCACCGGCTGCGCCGAGCGCAGGTCGTAGACCAGCTCGACGTCGAAGCCGGGGCCCGGCCACACGACCAGGCCGTCCTCGGCGAAGTCGTACGCGGGCGGCGCCGCCAGCCCGCCGCGCACCAGCACCGCCTCGATCTGCTCGCGGACGACGTCGACGCCGCACAGCTTGTAGAAGCCGGCGAGCGCGATCTCGAACACCCGCCGCTGGTCGGGCGCCAGCGCGGCGAGCCAGCCGACCTGCGGCAGCCCGGCGACCAGCCAGCCCGACTGCTCCTCGAAGGCGATCGTCATGACGCCCTGTCCGGCGCTCGGACAGACGAGATCGATCCGCAGCCGGTTCGAGCCGACGTCGACGTGCTGCACCGCGACGTCGGCCGCGCGGAAGGTCAGGTCCTGGTTCAGCATCGAGACGAGCTGGCGGTCGGCGAACTTCCACAGCGCGTCCTCGACGTGGTGGAGGCCCTCGCCGTAGCGCGCGACCGCCCGCTCCTGCCCCTTCCACGTCGCGCGCCGCAGCTTGGCGTAGAGCTTCGGCACGGTGCCGGAGTGGAAGCCGGGCTTGAGCAGGCCGGCCATCGTCTCGCCGTGGCTGCCGATCGAGACCGCGTGCAGCTCCGGCTTGCGGTTCTCGCGGTAGAGCTTCCAGTTGCCGTTCAGCTCCCAGGCGAGGAAGCCGGCGAGGCCGGGCAGCACCAGCACGGTGAACGCGCCGAACGAGGTGCCGAGCGCCGGGCCGAGGAGGATCGCCGCGCGGCCGCCGATCGCCCTCGTCATCGCCGGGATGAACGGCAGGATCAGCTTCGCGGCGACGGTGACGATCGGGAAGTGCTTCACCGGGTTCACCGTCGGCTCGATGAACAGGTTGACGTAGATGCGCAGCACGTAGGCGATGACGAACCAGATCGTGCCGAGCACGCCCTTCACGACCGCGACCACCGGCGACTGGTTGGGGCGGAAGCGCAGCAGCTCGTCGACGCGGTAGATGCCGCGCTCGGTCAGCTCGATGAGCCAGCCGAACAGCTCGAGCGCGTACTTGATGAGGCCGGGCAGGATGCGCTGCGCGAGCTGGCGGCCCGAGCGCAGGAGCAGGTCGCTGATCATCTCCTCGGCGGCGCTCGAGTTGATCACCGCGGCGGCGGTGGCGAACAGCCCGCCGGCGACGATCCAGCGGGCGAGGCCGTGCAGGCGCCACACCGCGAGCAGCGCCGGGATCGCCGGCAGCAGCACGAAGCGGGCGAACGGCCGCACCAGCGGCACGCGCCACAAGGCGGCGAGCGTGTCGACGAACACGATGCGCAACCCGCGGCCGAGCACGCGCATCGCCATCGCCGCCCAGCGCCGGAACCAGGCGGCGTGGAGCAGGAGGAAGACGATGATGGCGACGGTGGTGAAGGTCGGCCGGGTCGCGAGCCGCGGGTGGTGGTGGTGCGTCCAGTGGGCGACCGGCGCCACCATGTGCTGCACGCCCTCGACGACGAAGAACGAGCCGACCACCGGCAGGAGCACGTAGAGCGTGAGCAGGCGGCCGAGCGCGGTGCCCGACAGCACCGACGACACCTTCTGCAGGAAGCGGAGGTAGACGTCGCCGCGCCGGTAGACGCCGGCGAGCGACTGCGAGAGCAGCTTGTCGGCGCGCAGGAGCTGGTCGCCGCGCGCGAGCTGCGCCGGCTGCAGGTCGGGCAGCTTGAGCTCGTTGTGGGCGATCGCGTCGCGCAGGTTGCCGATCGAGAGGCGGCCGACCGCGACGGCGCGGTCGAGCAGCTCGTCGACGAGCTTCTTCTGCGCGACCCGGCCCGGCAGGTGGCGCGGGCGCAGGCCGACCTCGTCGAGGGCCGCCTCGATCGTCGGCCGCAGGACGTCGCGCACGTTCTGGTTGGCCCGCTCGACCATCGCGTGGACCGCGTCGGCGAGGCGCTCGCGGTCGTCGGCGTCGGCGAGATCGCAGGCCGGCAGCTTCTTCGCCGCCGAGCGGATCTTGCGGGCGACCCGGATCTCGCGGGTCGCCGGCAGCCGGCGGACGATCGCGCGCTTGCCGAACGAGCGCGCCCACGACATCGCGTCGACCACCTCGACGTCGCGCTCGCCGGCGAGGCAGGCGGTCTGCAGATCGAGGAGCAGCCGGGCGCCGGCGGTGTAGCGCAGCACCGGCTGGGCGGCGGCCGACTCGGCGAGCGCCATCAACGCCGGCACCCAGCCGTCGGTGCGCGCGCCGCCGAGCGCCTTCGCCAGCCGCCCGGTCAGGAGCCCGAGATCCGCGCGGGCGAGGTCGCGCTCGCCGGCGCGCATCGACAGGATCGCGGCGCGCGCGTGGTTGCCGCGGGCGCGGGCCAGCTCGGCGGCGCGGCGGGTCAGCCGGTCACCGAACGC
>DASZXE010000249.1:0-1872 GCA_035546475.1 Kofleriaceae bacterium | reverse complement strand
CTTCGCGTGCGGGTCGGCGGCGGCCGCGCGGTCGAGGTCACCGTCACGCCGGGTCGCCGCTGGTACGCGATCGCGACCGCGCCGGGCGCCTGGCGCGCGGGCGAGAACCGGATCGCCTTCGATCGCGACGTCGTCGTCGAGACGCTGCGGATCGCGGCCGATCCGGCGGCGGTCGTCGCCGCCGACCCGTCCGCCGCCCCCGCCTGGGACCCCGCCCGCCGCGTCCTCACGCTCGACGGCGGCGCCGGCCTCGCCTGGTACGTCGACCTGCCGCCCGCCGCCGCGCTGGTCGCGCCCGTCGACGAGCCGGCCTGCACCGTCGACGTCCGCGCCACCGCCGACGACGGCGCTGCGATCGAGGACGCGCTGTCGGCCGCGCACCCTCGCGTCGACCTCGCGGCGATCGGCGACCGCCCGGTCCGGCTCGAGCTGACCGCCCGCGGCTGCGCGCGCGCCACGCTCGTCGATCCGGCCGTCATGCTCCCCGGCGCGGCGGCGGCACCCGCGCCGCGCGGCCCGCCGCCTCGCTACGTCGTCCTCTGGATCTTCGACGCCTTCCGCGCCGACAAGGTGCGCCCGTTCCAGCCGGGCGCGCGCGCGGAGGTCCCGAACTTCGAGAAGCTCGCCACCGACGGCGCGGTCTTCCGCGACTACTACGTGCAGGGCAACGAGTCGCAGGTCTCGCACTCGTCGCTGTGGACCAGCACCTATCCCGCCGTCCACGACGTGCGGCCGGTCGGCGAGGGTGGGAGCTGGCACCTGCCGCGCCGCCTGCCGGTGCTCGGCGAGATGGTGCGCGCCGCCGGCCTCACGCCGATCGCGGTGACCGGCAACGGCTTCGTCACCGCCGAGGCCGGCTACGGCCGCGGCTTCGACGAGTACCGCAACATGATGCGCGAGAAGGGCGTCATCAACGGCGTCCTCTACGGCGAGCAGATCCTCGCCCACGGCCTGCGCCGGCTCGAGGCGCGCAAGGCCGAGCCGCTCTTCCTCTTCATCGGCACCGTCGACACCCACGGCCCGTGGATCGCGCGCAAGCCGTGGATCGATCGCTACTCGCCGCACTACCACGGACCGTTCGAGCACTTCGCGCGCGCGTACGAGCTCGGCATCGTCCAGGGCCAGATGGGCTGCTCGAAGATCCCGGCGGCGCCCGAGATCGATCGGCTGCGCGCGATCTACGACTCGGCGGTCAGCTACCACGACGCGCGGGTCGGCGACCTCGTCGCCGGGCTCCAGCGGCTCGGCATCTACGAGCAGACGATGATCATCCTCACCGCCGACCACGGCGAGGAGCTGTTCGAGGACGGCCGCTGCGGCCACGGCGGCTCGCTGCGCGAGAGCCTCGTCCACGTGCCGCTGCTCATCCACTATCCGCCGCGGATCGCCGCCGGCGTCGTCGACGAGGGGGTCGAGGAGATCGACGTGCTGCCGACGATCCTCGACGCGCTCGGCGCCGACCTCCCCGACGGCCTGCAGGGCGAGTCGTTGCTCGGGCTGGCGGCCGGCGTCGGGCGCGGCTGGCCGCGGCCGTCGTACGCGTCGCAGTTCGAGTACGCCCACACGATGCGCGTCGGCCACTGGAAGCTGAAGGCCGGCAAGCGCGGCGCGGCGCACCTGATCGATCTCGTCCGGGATCCGGACGAACGCACCGATGTCGGCCCGGTCCGTCCGGTCGCCTGGCGCACGCTGACCGACGCGCTCGGGCTGTTCCTGGCGACCCGCGAGCGGTGGCACAAGCGGACGATGGGCGTGGTCACCAACCTCGCGCCCGGCGCGGCGGCGCTGCTCGAGGGGCGGTGACCGCGCGGGCGGGCACCGCGGCGGCGTCGCTGGTGCTCGCCGGGTTGGCCGCGGTCGCGTGTCGCCATC
>DASZXE010000248.1:0-20646 GCA_035546475.1 Kofleriaceae bacterium | reverse complement strand
CGCCCGTGCGCCGGCACCTGCCGCCGATCACGTTCCTCGGCCTCGCCGGCCTCGCGCTCCTCGGCGCCGCCGGCCTCTGGCGCCTCACCCGCCCCGCGCCCGCCGCCCCGGCTCGCTAGCTAGAACCCGCTGAACAGCTCGGTCAGCTTGACGTCGAGCGCGGTCGCGACCTTGAACAGCGACGACACGCTCGCGCTCGACTCGGCGCGCTCGATCTGCGAGAGCAGCGAGACCGACAGCTTCGTGCGCCGCGCCATCTGCTTGAGCGTCAGGCCGCGGCTCTTGCGCAGCTCGCGGATCGCGCGGCCGATCGCCGCGTTGAGCTCGTCCTCGCGGCGGAGGATGAGCCCCTTCTTGCGGGCGATGCGGCCGATCGCCTCGCGGAACTCCTCGACGGAGAACGGCTTGTGGATGTACGCCGACACCTCGTGCTCGATCGACGAGGTCGCCGTCTCCAGGCTCGGATAGCCGGTGAGGATGATGATCGCGAGATCGTCGTCCTCGGCGCGGATCTGCCCGAGCAGGTCGATGCCGGACAGCTTCGGCATCATCAGGTCGAGCACGACGACGTGGAACTCGTCGGCGCGCAAGGCGTCGAGCGTCTGCGTCGGATCCTGCAGCAGCTTGACCTGATAGCCCTCGGAGCCGAGGAAGTCACCCAGGTACTCGCACACGTCCGGATCGTCATCGACGACGAGGACGTTCAGCGCGGCAACGTCGGGTTGCTTCCTGGTGCTGGTCGCGGCCACGAAATCCATCCGCGAGCTACGCCGGCTCGCCCCGGGGCTCGATGCTGTCGATCATAGCCGGCGCGGTTGCCCGCGCGATGGAGAAAGTGCCGGAGAAATTTGTCGGGGCGAGAGGATTTGAACCTCCGACTCCTTGGTCCCGAACCAAGTGCGCTACCAGACTGCGCTACGCCCCGAGTTGTCAGCCCCGCCCGAGAGCGGAGTGGAGAGGGATTACCTTTGGCGCCGCGCGGTGTCAACCCATTCGGGCAGCAGCGTGTCGCGCGATCACCAGCGGTGCGCGGGAAGGCTGACCTGGACGCCCAGCTCGACGTAGCCGCCGGCGTCCTGCACCGTCCCGACCCGCACGTACGGCGAGATCCCGGCCCACAGCCACGCGCTCGCCTGCGCCCCCGCCCACGGGTGGTGGCGCTCCCCCAGCTCGAGCACCGGCCCGGCCGACAGCCCCACCACCGGCCCGAACAGCCGGCGGGTGCCGACGACCGCCTCCAGCGCGACCCGGCCGCCGTCGCGGCCCGCATAGTGGATGCCGCTCAGCCAGCCGCCGACCACGCCCAGCCGCGCGTGCTCGCGGACGCGCAGGAGCTGGAGCCCGCCGCCCCACGACGAGTACCAGCCGCCGTCGATGCGCGCGGCGGCCCCCGACGGGCCGAGCCACAGGTAGGTCCCGTCGAGGTCGGCGGTCGAACGGAAGTGGCGGTCCGGGGCCGGGGTCGCGGTCGGCTCGTCGGCGTACGCGCGGGTCGGACCCAGGCCGGGCCCCGGGCCTTCCCCGGGGGAGCCTGGGACCGCGCACACCAGCGTGAGCAGCCCGAGGGTGATCGCGGGGCCCCGGTGGAGGCCGCGCACCCCGGACCCATCCCACCGACGATGCGACCTCGCGCCGTCGCTGGTATCATCACGCGCGGTTGCCGCGCGCAACCCTTGCGGCCCACCCCTTGCTTCCCCGGGTGGGTTGGCCGTGCTCCTCGTGCCTCTCCGCCCCGACATGGACTCGACGTACCGCCTGGCGATGGAACCGAGCATGTCGGTGGTCGATCCGGCGGCGATGCTACCACCCGACCTCCGGGCTGGCTACGCGGACCTCCGGCGCCTCCCGTTCTTCGACGGCGTGCCCAACGAGGTCCTGGTCGGCGCCCTGTCGTGCCGCGATCTCGTCCGGCGGACGGTCGAGCGCGACGTCGTCCTCGCCGATCGCACCGACGCCCGCACCGCCGCCGCGCCGCCGGTCATCTACGTCGCCGCCGGCCAGGTGGCCGCCGGGGTCTTCGACCCGGAGGTGCTGGCCCAGCGCAAGGAGTACGGCGCGCGCTGGGAGGCGATGTCCGCCGAGGAGCGGGAGGCCGAGTCGCTGATCAAGCCGCCGCCGCTCGCCCGCGCGGCGAAGAAGAACGTGGCGCTGTTCGCCGAGGGCGACGTCTTCAACAGCATGGCGGTCATGAACGCGCGCGGCGCGCCGGTCGGCTTCTACACGACCGCGCCGTCGGTGATCGTCAGCATGACCCAGCGGTTCATCGCCGACGTCGCGGTGGCCTTCCCGTTCTTCGAGGCGCGCTTCCGCCGCGCGATCCAGCTCTCGCGCCGGCGGCTGGTCGGCGTCACCGGCGTCAAGCAGGAGATCCTCGACTTCTTCGTGCGCCAGGGCATCTCGGTGTCGGGCGAGACGGTGCGCGTGCGCCAGCTCGACCGCTGCATCGACTGCAAGCAGTGCGAGATCGCGTGCGAGGACCGCTACGGCGCGCGCCGGCTGACGCTGGGCGGCTACCAGCTCGGCATGCTCGACTTCGTCTACACGTGCCGCACGTGCACCGACCAGCGGTGCATCGATCCGTGCGCGTACGACTCGATCAAGTACGACGCCGCGCGCCGCGAGGTCGTCATCAACGAGGCGACCTGCACCGGCTGCACCGCCTGCGCGCAGAGCTGCCCGTACGGCGCGATCGACATGGTCGACGTCGACGACCAGAGCCCGAGCGTGGTGACCCGCTTCAAGGCGCGGCTCGACGGCAAGCACGCGCTCGCGTTCGGGCCGGGCAGCGGGCGCGTGGCGCGGCCGCGCCGGATCGCCAACAAGTGCGACCACTGCGCGGCGTTCGGCGACCAGGCGTGCGTGTCGGCGTGCCCGACCGGAGCGCTGATCGAGATCTCGGCGTACGACCTGTTCCACGAGCGGTCGGCGAGCGGGGCGGCGGCGGCGCGCGCCGGCCACGACATGGACGTCGAGGCCGACCGCAAGGAGGTGCTGCCGACCCAGCCGTTCGTCGACGGCGTCGGCGTGCGCAGCGGCGGCGAGGCGAAGGTGCGGCGCGGCCGCATCGCGCCGCTCCTGATGTGGACCGTCGGCCTGCTGCTGTGGACCGCGGTGCTGGTCGAGATCGTGCTGCGCCACTACAAGCCGTCGTGGACGTACCAGTTCTACCAGCTCAAGCACTCGCTCGAGTACCAGGGCGTGGCGCGGCCGCTGATCCTGCAGAAGGTCCGCTTCCGCGCCGGCGATCAGCTCGCCGTGCAGTGCGGGCTCGTCGGCACCGGCCTCATGATCATCGCCGCGATCTACCCGATGTTCCGGCGCGTGCGGGTGTTCCGCTGGCTGGCGTCGAACACGATGTGGTTCGACTTCCACCTGATGGCCGGCACGATCGGGCCGATGTTCGTCGCGCTCCACTCGGCGGCGCGGCTCGGCACCTGGGTCGACATCGCGCTGTGGAGCATGGTGATCGTCGCGGTGTCGGGCTTCATCGGCCGCTACCTCTACACGCAGGTGCCCGAGCTCTCGAGCGGCCGCGAGCTGGAGGAGCTCGACCACGAGCGCGCGTTCGGCTGGCACCGCGGGCAGAACCCGGTCGCGATGGCCGAGATCGATCGCGAGCTGTACGATCACAACCTGCGGGCCGGACGGGTCGCGCGCCACCCGAGCGTCCTGTTCGCGCTCGGCTGGCTCTTGTTCGAGGACCTGCGGCGGCCGGCCCGCTGGCTGCGCCGGCGCTCGCGGCTGGCCCGGCTCGGCGTCACCGGCCGTGCGCGCCGCGATCTCGTCCGCCGCACGAGCCGCATGGTGCTGATCCAGCGGTCGGCGGTGATCGCGCCCAAGGCGGCCCTGCTCCTCCACTCGTGGAAGAAGGTGCACGTCCCGTTCACCGTGCTGCTCGCGGCCTCCGGCGCGACGCACATCTGGATGTCGTGGGGGCGGGCCTGGTAGCGCGAAACTCGAACCGTTAGGATCCCTCGCGTCGATGTCCCGTCCCCGCTCCTCCGTGCTCGCGCTGCTCGCCGGCCTCGGCCTGGCGGTCGCGGTGCTGGTGGGCGGCGCCGGCGGCCCGGGCGGCGTCCGCTCGGCGCACGCGCAGGGCGACTTCTTCCGGTCGTCGCCGGGGCCGCTGTCGGCGAGCCACGCATCGATCGACGGCCCCGATCACTGCAACGACTGCCACGACGACGGCCGCGAGGTCTTCAACGACCGCTGCCTCGGCTGCCACGACCACGCCGACCTGAAGGCGCGCATCGCCGCCGGCAAGGGCTTCCACGCGTCGGCCGGCGTCGTCGGCAAGAAGTGCAGCACCTGCCACGGCGAGCACGAGGGCCGCGGCTTCGATCTGCGCGGCTGGCGCTCGCTGGCCGGCGGCGAGGACCACTTCGACCACGACCTCACCGGCTGGAAGCTCGAGGGCAAGCACGCCCGCACCGCCTGCGCCGACTGCCACAAGACGCGCGACAACCAGGGGCTCCGCACCTACCTCGGCGAGGACAAGCTGTGCGGCTCCTGCCACAAGAGCGATCAGCCGCACGGCTTCGACCGCCGCGAGATGCTGGCGTGCGAACGCTGCCACACGCAGAGCGTGTGGAACCCGCCGAAGGACGTCCTCGACTTCGATCACAACAAGAAGAGCGACGCCTCGATGCCGCTGCTCGGCGCCCACGAGGACGTCTCGTGCGCGAAGTGCCACCCGAAGGCGCTGTTCAACCTGAAGGGCGGGCGGCCCGACTTCTGCGGCAACTGCCACGACAGCCCGCACGACGGCCAGCTCTTCGGCACCAAGGACTGCGAGCTGTGCCACTCGCCGAAGTTCGGCTCGCTCGACGAGTTCAAGTTCGATCACGACCGCCAGACGAAGTTCGACCTCGGCAGCGCGCACGACAAGCGGGCGTGCGAGGACTGCCACACGAAGGCGCTCGGCGAGCGCAAGCCGAACATGGCGTGCGAGAGCTGCCACGAGAAGGACGACCGCCACGAGGGCCGCTTCAAGCTGGTCGCCGGCGATCCGCCGAAGTGCAGCACCTGCCACGCGTCGACGACGTGGAAGAAGGGCGCGACCTTGTTCCCGCACGACAAGAAGACCCGCTTCGTCCTCACCGGCAAGCACGACGAGGTCTCCTGCCGCGCCTGCCACCGCGGGAAGACGCCGGCCGAGTTCGAGCGGTTCGATCCGAAGACGGTCGGCTGCATGGGCTGCCACCAGCACAAGGACGTCCACAACCACGAGCACACCGACGACGAGTGCCTCACCTGCCACAAGGCGCCCGGCAAGCTCGAGCTGTCGGACACCGCGGTCTCGACCTACCACGGGCCGAAGTCGAAGTTCCCGCTGGTCAAGGGCCACCGGACCGTGAAGTGCGCGCAGTGCCACCCGTACGACGAGCAGACCAAGACGACCGAGTACAAGGACACGCCGACCGAGTGCGGCGTGCGCTGCCACGAGGACTCGCTGCACAAGGGCTCGCTCGGCGACACGTGCTCGCGCTGCCACAGCCCGGGCATGTGGGAGGCGATCCGCTTCGATCACACCGAGGACACCCGGTGGCCGCTCGAGGGCATGCACGCCGAGGTGCCGACGTGCAAGGACTGCCACCCGGACCGGCAGTACGCGGGGACGCCGCGCACCTGCTCGGCGGAGGGCTGCCACGCGAAGGACGACGCCCACAAGGGCCGGCTGGGCACCGCGTGCGACCGCTGCCACAAGGTCACCGGCGACAACGTCTTCAACCACAACACGATGGCGGCGTTCAAGATCGACGGCGCCCACCTCGCCGTGAAGTGCATGGACTGCCATACATCGGAGACGTTCGTGCCGCGGCCGAAGACCTGCTTCGGCTGCCACGGCGAGCCGGACGTCCACAAGGGCCAGTACGGCACCGGCTGCGAGCAGTGCCACGCGACGCGGTCGTGGTCGGACATCAAGCCGCTCCACGACGTCGGCGACTTCTCGCTGACCGGCGCCCACGACAACCTGGCGTGCGCGCGCTGCCACAAGGACAGCCGGCCGATGGCGGGCACCGGCAACGTCTGCATCAACTGCCACCGTCAGGACGACATCCACCAGAACTCGCTGTCTCCGCGGTGCGGTGAGTGTCATACGCAGTGGTCGTTCGCGCCGGCGCGGTTCGATCACACGACGGTCGGCTGCAACCTGACGGGCCTGCACCGCACGCTCGCGTGCAACGACTGCCACGTGGCGGGCAACTACGGGGCGATCGTCGCGGAGTGCGTCGGCTGCCACCGCGACGAGGCGATCCGGGTCGGCGACGCCGCCCACCTCGGCTACTCGCAGTGCGCGTCGTGCCACAACACGAACAACTGGATCCCGTCGGCGGCGGGGCAGGGCTACGGGCGGGAGAGCGTCTGCCGGTGAGGGGCGCCAGGCGCGTCGGGCGCGTCCTGCCGATCGCGGCGGCGCTGGTGGCCGCGCTGGCAGCGGCCGGCGTGCGGAGCGCCCGCGCGCAGTCGATGGACGACGACCGCTTCTTCATCGACAAGGAGGACAAGACCGGCGACGACGAGACGCTCTGGCAGGGCGACCTCACGTCGAGCTCCTTCTACTACAGCGAGTCGGGCGCGCCCGGCTCGACGGTCGGCGGCGCGGTGCAGCCGGAGAGCGCCAGTCCGTTCTCGCGGCTCTTCACCGATCTGCGCGCGCAGCTCGACGCCCGCCACGTGAAGGGCGGCGCGTGGGACGCGCGCGTCGACGCCCGGGTGCGGCTCGCCAACGATCCGGCCGATCGCGAGCTGGGCTCGCAGGACAACCGGCTGCAGTCGGGGCTGTTCGGCGGCCCCGAGTACGACCTGAAGGAGCTGTACGCGGTCCACGGCGGCCGGCGCACCGACGTCTTCGTCGGCCGCCAGCTCGTGGCCGACATCGCGGCGACGAAGATCGACGGCGTGCGGGTCGACTACGCGAAGAGCCGGCGGTGGACGCTGCTCGGCTTCGCCGGCCTCTACCCGCGGCGCGGCTCGCGCTCGCTCGACACCGACTATCCGAAGGAGGTCGACCTCACCGGCATGCCGACCGGCGGCCGGGTGCTGCCGGTCGCGGTCGGCGGCGGCGCGGCGTACCGCACGTCGAAGTCGTACGGCGCGCTCGGCGCCGGCGCGATCGCGGTGAAGGGCGAGCGGCCGCGCGTCTTCGTGTCGGACACCGGCTACTGGCGGCAGGGGCCGCGGCTCGACGTCTGGCACTACGTCGTCGTCGACCTGTACGGCTCGGGCGGCTTCCAGCTCACCAACGTGTCGGCGGGCATCCAGTGGAAGCCGCAGCCGCGCATGCGCCTCGAGCTCGCGGCCCACCGGGTCGACACCGAGGCGCTGTCGTTGCAGATCCGCGATCAGCTCGAGAACGTCGATTCGGGCGGCTTCGTCGTCAACAACCTCAAGGCCGAGCGGATCGAGTCGGACTCGCTGCGCGCGTCCTTGAGCGCGAGCCTGGGGCGGCGCAACCGCTTCGATCTGACCGCGGGGCTGGCGGCGCGGCGGCGGCCGGCGGTCGCGCTGACGCCGACGGTGTCGCTCGACGCGACGCAGTCGATCGACGTCACGGTCGAGGGCGTCGATCGCCACTCGATCGGCGGGCTGCGCCTCGACCTGGCGGTGACCCGCTCGGTCGGCGTCGGCGAGGCGGCGTACGCGCGCTCGAACGTGCTGACCGCGCGCCTCGACGCGTCGCGCTCGTGGCACGACGATCGCCTCGAGCTGCAGGGCGAGGCGGCGTACCTGTCGAGTCGCGACGACAACGCCGGCCAGCCGTGCGACCCGGGCGAGCCGGAGACCTGCTACGGCAGCGCGAAGACGTCGACGGTGCAGCTCTCGGCGGTCGTCTACTGGCGGCTGGCGGCGAGCTGGTTCACCGACGCGTCGGTCGGCTACGACCACCAAGCGATCACGCTCATGCAGGGGCCACAGCCGGCGATCGGCTCGACGACCGGCTTCCTGCGGCTCGGCTACCGCTTCTGACGCGCGGCCTGGCTTCTGGCATCCTCGCCCGAGGAGCAACCGATGATGACCGGACGATGCCTGTGCGGCGCGGTGACCTTCACGGCGGAGGAGGTCGAGACCGACCACGGCGCCTGCCACTGCGGCATGTGCCAGCGGTGGTCGAGCTGCGCGTTCCTGGCGGCGCGCTGCAAGGGCGTGACGTTCACCGGCGACGCGCTGCGCACCTACGCGAGCTCCGCCTGGGCGCACCGCGGCTTCTGCGCGACGTGCGGCACGCTGCTCTACTACTTCCTCGAGCCGGCGCAGCGCCACGCGATCAGCGTCGGGGCGTTCGACGATCAGGCGCCGTTCCGCCTCGCGATCGAGATCTTCATCGACCGCAAGCCGGCCGGCCACGCCTTCACCGGCGACCACCCCCGCTGGACCGAGGCCGAGACCCTCGCCCGCTTCGCCGCCCCGCCCGCCTGACCGTCGTGATTGAACGCGGCGGCTGGCTCGGGCCGGCCTGGCGGTGTGGCTCGCCGGCGAAGGTCCTGACCGTGCTGACCGAACACCACCTCGTCCGGATCGATCCGCCGACGTGGACGATCGACACGAGCTACGCCGCGGTCTCGCTGGGCCAGTCGCCGCCAGCGACGACGCAGGTCGCGGTCCGCGACGACTGCACGGTCGTCGTCATGGCTGCCACCGCCGAGGGCACTCGGTTCGACGTCTACACGACCGACGGAGCGCCGTCACGCTCGTTCACCCTGGCGCTGCCGTGGCCGCGAAACGCGCTGTTCGACCGTGACGGTCGGCTCGTCCTCGACTTCGACGTGCCGCAGCCGATCGATCTCCGCCTGGCGCGCGTCAACCTCTCGCTCGGCGGGCTCGACCCGGCGTTCGGCGATGCGGGCCTGGCCGACCTCGAGATCCCCGGCGTCGACTCGACGCCCGGCAGCGTCCGCTACGCGCGCCTCGTGGCGGTCGCGCCGGACGGGTCGCTGATCGCGGCGGTGTGGACGGAGGAGGGCCAGGAACGGACGGTCGAGTACGCCCGCGTCCTCGTCGACGATTGACCACGGGGGACGGTCGTCCCCGGCGAGCGGCGACTGCGGTGGCCGTTCTGTCCGGCATCCGGACACTTGCGACCAGCGCTCGCGGGGTTGCTGCGGCACCGGGCTTGCTGGGCGGCGATGGTCGAGCACGCTCGCGTCCTCGTCGATGATTGACCACGCGCGGCGGGCGCGCGCGGGCGGGGCGTCAGCTTCTTGACGCGGCGGCACGGGGCTCTGCGTGGTTGCGCGGTGGCGGCGGGGTTGCAGGAGGCTGGCGCGTGTTGCGCCTCGCCGTGTCCGCCTGCGTCCTGACCCTCGCCGCCGGGCGCGCGGCCGCCGACGTGCCGTGGCTCGACGACGAGCTGCGCGAGCAGCCGCCGGCGCCGGCGCAGGTGCTCGCCTTCGAGCCGGCGCAGGCGCGGCTCACCTGGCGCGTCGACGCGGCTGCGGCCTCGACCGGCAGCGGCACGCCGATGGAGCACGCGGCGGTCGGCGAGGCGACCGTCGGCGCCGAGGCGGCGGTCACCGGCGAGGCGTGCGACTTCGTCGTCGTCGGCGGCCAGGCCGACGCCCGCACCGATCGCGATCACGTCGCGCTCCAGCAGTGGGCGTCGGTGTGCCCGGTGTCGGGCGTCGTCAACCTCGAGCTCGACCACCGCCTCGAGCTGGCGGTCACGCCGCGGCTGCTCGCGCCGCCGCACCTGCGCCGCGAGGGCACCTGGCGCGAGACGGTCGGCGTCGGCATGTCGGTGCGCACCGAGCTGCCCGGCCCGCCGGACGCCGACCACCGCTACGTCGCGCTCGCCGAGGCGCACCTGGCGCCGAGCTTCGGCTGGGTGCCCGGCCACGCCGATCAGCTCGACGTCGGCCTGACCGCCGACATGGCGTTCGCGCGCTACCACGCCGAGCCGCGCGCCGGCGGCCCGGGCCGCGAGCTGCGCGTGATCGACGCCCACGTCGAGGTCGTCGCGCCGGCCACGCCGGCGGACCGCCACGGCTACCCGGGCGGCCGCACCGCCATCACGATGGACCTCGACGTGGTCCGCGCGGAGGGCTGGCGCTGGGCCGGCCTGCGCTGGGGCGCGGCGCTCGGCGTCGGCGACGCGATGGTCACCGACGCCACCGGCCCCGGCGACCCGCGGCTCGGCTCGGTGCTCGCCGGCGAGGCAGGCGCCGACGTCGAGCGCGACCTCGGCCGGCTCACCGCGCGGCTCGACGCCGGCCGCTCGGTCTGGCCGACCTACGACGGCCAGGCGGTCGTCGACGACCACGTCGCCGCCAGCCTGCGCGGCGCGGTCGCGCGCTGGCAGGGCCGCGTCGAGCTCACCGCCGCGCGCGGCCGCCTGGTGTCCGCCGGCGGGCTCACAGATGCCGATCGCGGCGGCGTCTCCGCCGATCTCGAGCGTGCGCTCGGCCATGGCCTCGTCGCCCGCGGCCACGCCGAGCTCGGCAAGAGCGTCTACGCGGCGCGCGCGACCTTCGGCGAGCCGGTCTGGGCCGCCGAGGCGACCGTCTCGCTCGGCCTCCACGCCGGCACGCGCTGACCGCGCTGACCGCGCTGACCGCGCTGACCGCGCTGACGTCGGGGACGACACCGCCCACCTGCGGCTGCAAACGATCGTGCGCGATCGGCGGCGATCGTTCGCGTAGGTGGCTGATGTCGTGGCCGCTGCGCGCTGGCACCGCGGTTGCTGTTCGTGGCCCCGCCGGGCCCCAGCGACCCGACCCGACTCAACCGAGGAAGACCCGATGACCAGAAGCAAGTGGCTCACCTCCGGCGCGCACGCCGCCGTGCTCGCCCTCGCGCTCGCCGGCTGCGGCAGCAGCGGCACCGGCGAGGATGGCGCCGACGACCACGCGATCGATCTCCGCACCTTCGAGGGCGACCAGCTCACCGCGCTGTTCGGCGCCGACGGCGTCAGCGCGCCGCTCGCGTTCGACGGCGGCTTTCGCCGCGTCGGCCTCCTCTGGGACGACACCGCCGACGGCGCGATCGAGGTCCGCACCAGCACCGACGGCCTGACCTGGACCGACTGGGCCGCGCCGCAGGTCGTCTCCGCCGAGGAGATCGCCCACGCCGGCCACGTCGACGCGATCGCGGTCGGCGCCGACGGCTCGACCGACGCCGACCCGATCGCCGGCGTCGTCCAGCTCCGCGTCGCCGCCGGCAAGCCGCGGCCCACCTTCCTCGTCCTCGAGCCGCTCGCCGACATCCCGCCCGCGGTCGATCCGCAGCAGTTCGTGCTCGACACCATCGACGCCGGCGATCACCCCGACGGCGAGGACGCCGGCAGCGGCCTCTTCTCGTCGGTCGAGAGCTCGCCGATCGGCGGCCTCCGCATCTACTCGCGCGCCGACTGGGGCGCCCGCGCGCCGCGCTGCGCGGGCGGCTCGATGACGCCGAACCGCGCCACGATCCATCACACCGTGACGCCGACCAACGACAGCCTGTCGCCGCAGGCGCGGCTCCGGCAGATCCAGAGCTTCCACATGTTCACCAACGGCTGGTGCGACATCGGCTACAACTACATCGTGTCGCGCGACGGCCGCGTGTGGCGCGGCCGCGGCGCCCGCACCGTCGGCGCCCACGTCACCAACAACAACACCGGCAACGTCGGCATCTCGTTCCTCGGCACCTACACGTCGACGGCGCCGACGTCGACGCAGATGTGCAGCGCCGCCAAGCTGCTCCGCATCCTCCACGACGACTACCCGGCGCTGTCGCTCACGCGCTCGGACATCAAGGGCCACCGGCAGTACGGCGGCACCGAGTGCCCGGGCAACGTCCTCTACGGCAAGATCAGCACGATCATCAGCAAGGCCATCCACGGCTGCTGAGCGGCGCCGCCGCGCCGGCGGATCAAGAGAACTTGATCGTCCGGTAGCCGAACAGGCGCACGCGCCGCGCGTACAGGTCGAGGATGACGAGGCCGGCCATGACGAGCAGCGCCCACGGCCACAGGTCCTCGGTGTACTCGACCGACTCCTGATCGGCCTTCCACGCGCCCGCCGGCGCGAGCTGGTCGGAGCCGCCGGTGACCACCGCGGCCTGGCGCAGCTCGGTGTCGTCGGGCGTCGACTTCAGGTACTCGAGCGGGTAGGGCAGCGCCACCGAGCCGAGGCTCTCCGCGACCGTCTTGCCGTCGCGCTGGTGGATCGCCTTCAGCAGGAAGCTGCCGTAGTGCTCGATCTTGAAGTCGGCCGTGTAGCGGCCGGCCGCGGTCTGGTCCATCGGCACCGTCTGCCGCACGGCGTTCGTCGCCGGGTCGATCACCTGCAGTTGCGTGTCGAGGGCATTGACGAACTGGTCATTGGCGTCGATCGCGTCGACCACGACCTGCGCGCGCCCGTCGTCGACGGACGTGAACATGTCGTAGCTGTCGTACGCCTGCCGCCGCATCGACGTCCGCACGAGCTGCGCCCAGAACTTCGGGTAGCCGTTCCACGCGATCCAGTCCTGGCTCCACCGGTTCTTGACGTCGCTCGTCCACGCGACCGACATGCCGGCGCCGTGCCGCCAGCGGGCCAGGATCGGCTCGCCGAGGTCACTGACCAGGATCACCTCCGACGTCGGCTTCGGCTTGGTCGACACGTAGCCGCGCAGCGGCGGCGCGCTCTCGACGCCGGTGCCCTCGATCGCCTCGACCCGCTTCACGACCCGCACCTTCACCGCGTCCTCGACGAGCTGCGACTTCTGCGCCTCCGTCGTCTCCTTCATGAAGATGCGCGGCAGGGCGGCGATGTCCTCGATCATGTAGAGCCGGCCGTCGCCGTTCTCGGTGATCATCGACAGGAGGTTGCGGTCGGCGCCGGTCACGCCGACGGCGGACACCGTGATGCGCGCGGCCCGCATGTCCTGGACGAGATCGACGATGCCGTCGTACGGCGCCTCGCCGTCGGTCAGCACGATGACGTGCTTCACCTTGGCGTCGATGCCCTGCAGGAGCTGATAGGCCTGCTGCAGGCCCGGGTAGATGTTGGTGCCGCCGCCCGGCGACAGCCGCGCGATCTCCTGCGAGATGCGCATCTTGTTGGCCGCCCGCTGCGGCTTGACGAAGACCTGCGCCTCGCTGTCGAACGCGATCACGCCGATGACGTCGTTGGGCGCCAGCACCTCGGTCGTCACCCGCGCCGACTCCTTGGCCGCCTCGAGCTTGGTGCCCTGCATCGAGCCGGAGCGGTCGATGACCAGGATGAGCGCGATGTCGGGCTGCTCGCGCTGCTTCTCGGAGTCGAAGCGCACCGGCATCATCTGCTCGATCTTCGTGTTCTGGTAGCCGCCCGAGCCGAACGAGTCGTCGCCGCCGGCCATGATCAGGCCGCCGCCGAACGTCCGCACGTAGCTGTCGAGCGCGTTCATCTGGCTCTCGCCGAGGAAGTGAGCCGGCACGTCCGACATCAGCACGAGGTCGTACTTCTCGAGCTCCTTCGGCGTCGACGGCAGCCCGCGCGGGCCGCGCACCTCGACGTCGATGTTCTCCCGCTCGAGCGCGCGCTGCAGGTAGCCGGCCGAGCCGGGCTCCGCCATCACGCCGCCCTCGACGTACAGCACCGACGGCTTGCCCTTGATGGGCGCGGTCATCACCGCCTCGTTGTTCGCCTTCTCGGTGTCGTACTGGAACTTCGTCAGCTTCAGCCGGTAGGTCGTCGCGCCCGCGTGCTGCGCCTCGCTCTTGAAGGTGATGCGGTTGATGCCCTCGTGCAGGTCGACCGACTTGGTCGGCTCGAGCGCGTTGGCGAACTCGTCCTGCCGGAGCGAGAGCGTGACGTTCTCGGCGTGGGTCGACCAGACCTCGGCGGTGACCTCGAACGGCTGGCCGACCTTGAGATCGTCGGGGACCTTGAGGCCGACGACGCGGATCTCGCGGGTCGGGTCCTGGTCGAACGTCCGCCACGACACCTTCACGCCGAGCTCCTTCGCGCGGTACGCCTCGCTCGCCAGGTCGCCGGTCGTCTGGTTGCCGTCGGAGACGACGACGACGCGCGGCAGGTAGCCCGGCGGGAACAGGCCGTAGGCGAGCTGCATCGCCGCCTGGATGTCGGTGCCGGCCTGGCCGCGCGCCGGGCCGACCGTGTGGCGCGCGAGCGGGTAGGCGCCCTTCACCTTCTGCTCGACGACCGGCTTCTCGGCGAAGGTGATGACGCCCAGCCAGCGGTCGTCGCCGGCCCCCTTGGCGAGGTCGGCGACGTAGTCGCGCGCGGCCGCGAGCTGCTTCTCGGAGATCGAGTCGGAGACGTCGACCAGCACGACGGTGGCGACCTTCGACTCGCGCGTCACCCAGGTCGGCCGCGCCAGCGCCACCGCCGCGGCGGCGACCACCAGCGAGCGCAGCGCCGCCTGCAGCACCTGCTGCAGCACGCTGAGATCGGTCAGCGACCACGCGCGCACGAGGAAGAAGAACGGCGCCACGGCGACCAGCCGCAGCCAGCGCGGATCGAGCAGCTCGATCGGCCGGCCCCAGCCGGTGATCACGAGCGACGTGCGGTCGCCGATCGCGGCGCCGACCCCGAGGAAGATGGCGACCGCGGCCGCGACCGCGATGGCGGTGCGGACGAGGACGCCGGCGGTGAAGACGTCGCGGGCGCGCATCAGACGGTGATCCGGCGGTGGTAGGTGACCCACTCGATGCCGAGCAGGGCGAGGGCGGCGAGCACGAGGTAGAACCACAGCTCGCGGCGCGCGCTGAAGGCGAACGGCGGCGGCGGGGTCAGCGTCCGGCCCGACAGCGTCAGGTCCTTGCTCGGCGCGATCGACGACTCGGTCGGCGAGCCGAGGTTCACCGCCAGCTCGAGGCCGGCGATCGGCTTGCGGGTGTCGGTGGGCTGCGCCGGCAGCGTGTAGCGGTCGAAGCCGGCGCCGTTGAACACGCCGAGGTCGAAGGTGGCGCCCGGCCGGTCGTCGGCCACCGCCGGCCGCGGATCGTGCGGGTCGTACGCGATGATCTGGTGGATGCCGACGTGGGCGCCGTAGAAGGTGGCGGCGCCGTCGACGACCGGCGCCTGCCGCCGCGCGCCGCCCGGCTCGACGACCGTGACCTCGCGCAGGTTGGTGATGCCGTCCATCGCGATGCGCAGCCGCTTGCCGGTCGTGTAGGTGGTCGCCAGGTCGACGTCGTCGCCGGCGAACCAGTCGAGCGTGTTGACGAGCAGGAGCGGGAAGCCGACCCGCAGCATCAGGTCGGTGCCGGCCAGCGAGAAGCCGAACACGACCATCTTGCGGCCCGGCTCGCGGCGGGCGGCGATGATCGGATCGCGGATCGACTCGGCCAGCATCGTCTCGCCCTTGCTACGGTCGGGCGCGAGGATCTCCGCGGTGTCGAAGTTGACGTCGCCGAGCTGGACCCAGCGCATGACCGGGTGGTCGTCGGCGATCTCGGTGATGCGCGGCCGCTGCAGCTCGCCCTTGATGGCGATCGGGCTGTGGTCGCCGGTCGGGTGGAAGAAGATCAGGTTGACCGGCGGCGGCGGCAGCACCACCGGCGTGTGATCGTCGAAGACGACCGCGTCGTACAGCTTGTTGCGGTCGGCGTCGAAGATCACCTTGTCGGGCGCGGCGTCGTACTCCTCGGGCGTGGCCTTGTAGACCTCGATGTTGTCGTAGACCAGCATCGCGCCCTCGAGGTAGAGGTTGTCGTGGGTCACGAGCAGCACCGTCTGCTTCTTGCGGGCGGGGAGCAGCGCCCACGCGTCGTCGTCGAGCGGGAACGGATCCGAGCCGCCGGGCCCCGGCACCGGCTTCAGCGACGCGCGCAGCCGGCTGTCGCCGCCGGGTAGATCGCGCACGATGTCGCGCAGGCGCTGGCCGGGCGCGAGGTCGATCGGCTTCACCTCGATCGCGGACTCGCCGTTGTAGATCGCGAGCTGGCGGTGGGCCGGCTCGGTGCCGAAGTTCTCCACCTCGATGAAGACCTCGTACGCGGCCTTGTTGGCGATGTAGCGCCGCACGTTGAAGGCGACGATGCCGACGTTGTCGGCCCGCGAGCCGACGCCGAGGTAGTGCACGTCGATGCCGCTGAGATCGATCGTGGCCAGCGACGCCAGCGCGCTCCCCGTGCCCGCGCCCGTGCCCGCGCCGGCGCCCGTCCCCGCGCCCGTGCCCGTCCCCGCGCCCGTGGGCATCCCCGGCTCCGGGCTGCCCCACTGCACCAGGTCCCGGTCGCGCTCCGCGTACGCGCCGTCGGAGACGATCACGATCATCGGCTTCTGCCGCCCGCGCAGCGCGTCCGCCGCCGCCGACAGCGCGCGCGGCAGATCCGCCGGCGTGTCCGACGCCTCGACGCCGGCCACGACCTTGCGCAGCCTCGCCTTGTCGTTGTCGAACCGCGACAGCGGCGTCGCCTGGCCGTCGACCCGCATCACCATCGCCAGGTCGCCGCCGCCGAGCGAGTCGACCAGCGCCTCGGCCCGTTCGCGCGCCTTCGCCATCCGCGTCACCCCCGGACGGTCCGGGTCGCCGTCGGTCGCCTTCATCGACGCCGACGCGTCGAGCAGCACGACGACCGTCCGCGCGTCGTGGTCGCGCACGCCGCGGGTCGGGCCCAGCATCGCGACGAAGACGAGCGCGAGGATCGTCAGGAGGAGCAAGAGCGACAGCAGGCGCCGGAGCTGCTTCCACAGCGAGCTCGCGTCGCGCTGGTCGAGCACGCGCTTCCACAGGCTCGAGAACGGCACCTCGAACCGGCGCCGCCGCATCTTGATGATGTAGGCGAGGATCGCGAGCGTCGCCGCGATCACCGCCGCCCACGCCACCGTGGCGCCGGGCATGGTCGAGATCCAGCTCATGGGCAACGAGCTCCAGGAGCTCCTCGCCCTTCCTCGATCGGCGCGTCCCGCGAGGACGCCGGTCGCGCCTCACCCGACCGCAGAGCCGAGCTTGCTGCGCGAGCGCTCATCGCAGGAAGCCCCCCACCCGGAAGATGCGCAGCACGAGGTCGTCGAACGGGATGCCGGTGTGGGTGCGGAAGAACGGCACCGCGCGGGCGGTGCAGAAGTCCTCCAGCTCCTTGCAGTAGCGCTCGTGCTCGCGGCCGTACGCCTCGAGCAGCGACCTCGACACCGTCACCTCGCGCAGCTCGCCGGTCTCGCAGTCGACGAGCGCGAGGTCGCCGGCCAGCGCCGGCGCCGCCTCCTTCGGATCGTAGACCTGCAGCACGAACGGCTCGAACTTGTGGTAGCGGAGGGTGTTGATGCCCTCCTCGAAGCCGCGCGGGTCGTAGAAGTCGCTGATCACCACCGCCAGGCCGCGCCGCTTGTTCTGGCCGACGAACACCTTCGCCGCGCTGGCGACGTCGGTCTTGCCGCCGATCTCGACGTCGCGGAGGAACTCGAAGACGCGGAAGATGCGGTTCTTGCCGCGCGCCGGCGGCAGCCGGCCGTGGATGTGGTCGCTGAACGGCAGGATCGACACCCGGTCGAGGTTCGCCAGCCCGACGTACGACAGCGCGGCCGCCACCTTCATCGCGTAGTGCAGCTTCGGCGGGGTGCCGATCGCCATCGAGTCGGAGCAGTCGATGAGGATGTAGATGTGGAGGTCCTCTTCCTCCTCGAACAGCCGCAGCAGCAGGCGGTCGAGCCGGCCGTACAGGTTCCAGTCGATGTAGCGGAAGTCGTCGCCGCGCGCGTAGGTGCGGTGGTCGGCGAACTCGATGCCGCTGCCGACCTTGCGCGTGCGCCGCTCGGCTCGCAGGTTGCCCGCGAACACCTTGCGCGACACCAGGTGCAGGTGCTCGAGCGTGCGGAGGAAGCGGTCGTCGAACAGGCCGCTGCGATCGGCGGCGCGGGCGGCGCCGCTGGTGGCGGCGGGCGGCGGCCGGGACGACGATCGACGGGCCAGCAGCGACACGCCTACACCGTCTCTGAGCGGGTGAACCCTGGCAGGTTGCACGCGCTCCGTGGATCGGCTCGCCGGCGAGCAGCGCCGGCCGCCCCTGGACGGAGACGGGCTGGCGTCACGCGCCCTCGGGCGTCGACCGCAGGATCTCGGCGATGATGGCGTCGGCCTTCACGCCCTCGGCCTCGCCCTCGAAGTTCAGGATGAGCCGGTGGCGCAACGCCGGCGCCGCGACCCGGCGGATGTCGTCGATCGCCACCGCGTAGCGGCCCTCGAGCAGCGCGCGGATCTTGGCGGCCAGGATGATCGACTGCAGGCCGCGCGGCGACGCGCCGTAGCGCAGGTACTTCTTCGTCTGCGCGGGCGCGCCCGGCGTCTCCGGGTGGGTCGCCTGCAGCACGCGCACCGCGTAGTCCTGGATCGAGCGGGCGAGCGGCACCTTGCGGATCAGGTCGCGCAGCTCGAGCACCCGCTCCTTCGTCATCACCGCCTGCGGCTGCGGCGTGTCGAGCGACGTCGTGCGGTCGAGGATCGTGTGGAGGTCCTCGCGGTTCGGGAAGTCGACCACCAGCTTGAAGAAGAAGCGGTCGAGCTGCGCCTCGGGCAGCGGGTAGGTGCCCTCCATCTCGAGCGGGTTCTGGGTGGCGAGCACGAAGAACGGCCGCTCGAGGCGGTGGGTCTGCTTGGCGACGGTGACCGAGCCCTCGCTCATCGCCTCGAGCAGGGCGGACTGCGTCTTCGGCGTGGCGCGGTTGATCTCGTCGGCGAGGACGATGTTGGCGAAGATCGGCCCGCGCTGGAAGTCGAAGCGCTTGCCGCCGCCCGGCTCCTCGACGATGACGTTGGTGCCGACGATGTCGGCCGGCATCAGATCCGGCGTGAACTGGATGCGCGAGAAGGTGGCGTGGATGCACTCCGCCATCGTGCGGACGAGCATCGTCTTGCCGAGGCCGGGCACGCCCTCGAGCAGCGCGTGGCCGCCGCCGAGGAGGCACATGAGCACGCCCTCGACGATCGGATCCTGGCCGACGATCATGGTGCCGATCTCCGCGCGCAGGCGGCGAAGGTCGGCGGTGAAGGCGGCGACGCTCTGCTCGACGTCGCGGGCGGTGGCAGCTTGGGTCATGCGTCAGTCCATCGAGTGCGGCTTGATCTTCGTGAAGTACTTCTTCACGTAGTACTTGTAGCTGGGCGGCACCTTCTCCGACTTCATGACCTCCTCGACGATGTCCTTGTAGTCGGTGAAGACCTGCTTGTAGGCGGTGGAGGCGAAGCCCTTCTGGGCGGCGGCGAGGATCGTCTCGCGGCGCGACGGACCCTTGCTGCCGTGGATGCCGGACACCGACTCGTCCTTGTCGTGGCCGCCCTTGCCGGTCGGGTCGCCGACCAGGTTGGGATCGTGCTGGTCGCCGTAGCCCGAGGACGGATCGTCGCCGGGCTGGTTGCCGCCCGGCTGGCCCGGCTGGCCCGCCTGTCCGGGCTGGCCCTGGCCCTTGCCGGCCTGGCCCGGCTTCCAGGCGCCCTTCGAGCCCTGGCCGCCGCCGGCGCGCTTCTCGAAGTCCTGCTGCTTGCCGAGCTGCTGGCCGCCCTGGTTGAACGGGTTCTGCGGGCCGCGCTGGTTGCGCTGCTTCGCGCGCCGCATCGCCTCGCGGAGGTCCTCCATCTGCGACGCGACCTTCTTCTCGGCGGCCTGCTTGCGACGGTCGTTGTCGACCTTGCCGGTCTCGTCGGCGGCGTCCTTCAGGCTGCGTGACGCCTGCTGGTGGCCGTCCTGCGACGGGTCCTTGGTCGGATCGTTCTGCTTCTGCTGGAGCTGCTGCGCGGCCTGCTGCATGTCCTTGTGCAGGCGCTCGAGGCTGCGGCGCTCCGCCGACTGCTGCTTCTCGTCGCGATCCTTCTTGAGCTGCTCGAGCTCCTGCTGCTTCTTCTCGAGGCGGCGCTCGGCGGCCTGCCGATCCTCGTCGGTCTTCGCCTCGTCCTTCTCCTTCTGCAGGCGCTTCACCTCGTCCTCGAGCTTCTGCTGCTGGTCCTGCGCCTGCTTGTCGTCCGCCTTCTGCTTCTCCTGGAACTGCTCGGCGGTCTTCTCGAGCGTCTTGGCGAGCTGCTCCTGCTGCTTCTCCGACAGCTCGTGGCTGGCGAGCTTGTCGGCGAGCTTCTCGAGCTCCGCCTTCGCCTTGGCGAGATCCTGCTTCTGCAGCGCCTGGCCGAGCTCCTTCGTCAGCGGGTCCTTCGCGAGCTCCTGGCCGGAGTCGGCGAGCGCCTGGTCGACCTGCTGCGGCGTCGGCTCGGCGTGCTCGGCGAGCGCGTCCTCGGCCTTCTTCGCCTCGGCGAGCAACTGCTCCTTGGTCAGCTCGCCGTTGTCGGCCTGATCGAGGAGGTGCTCGATCTTGGCGGCGTAGTCGTCGAGGTCCTTCACGCCGTCGCGCCGGGCGACCGCCTTCAGGTCGGCGACGAGGTCGCGCATGTAGCGCTGGTCGTCCTCGTCGAGGGCGACGGTGTCGGGGCGGAAGTTGCGCGCGTCCTTGTCGGACAGCACCTCGAAGGGGACGGTGCCGAACCGCCGGCCGTGCGCCCACACCGTGATCTCGGTCGGGCCGATCGGCGCCGCCGGCGGGACCTCGATCGCGATGCCCTGGCCGGTCCAGCCGGTGATCGAGGCGGTGATCGCCTCGCCGGCGGCGCGGTCGCCGAAGGTGACCATCGCACCGTCGGGCGCGCACGGGGCCGTCGGCAGGGCGTGCGCGCCGCACAGGCGATCGCCGAGGACGGTGACGGCGGCGCCGTGGCGGCCGAAGCCGGGCTCGACGCCGCGGAGGACCGGATCCT
>DASZXE010000247.1:0-1706 GCA_035546475.1 Kofleriaceae bacterium | reverse complement strand
GGGGCGGCGGCGCGGCGCGAGGACGAAGGGGCGCGCGGGGCGACGGGCGCGGCGCCGGCGGGGAGCGCGGCGGCCGGCGGGAATCCGTACAGCTTCTATGGATCGGTCGCGGAGTGCGCGGCGGCGCAGCTCGAGCGGTGCAACGCGTGCCTGGCGGCGAGCCGCTGCGCGCCGGTGACGGACACGGACGACGGCGACGCCGAGTGCACGATGCTCGAGGCGGCCGGCGGGCGCGACGCGTTCCTGCTGTGCGCGGGCCTCGCGCTGTCGATCGCGTCGGTGGATCGGTGCGTGCGCGACGGGGCGCCGGCGTGTCCGTTCTCGACGACGGCGGCGCGAAGCCTGGCCACGCTCGAGGAGAACGCGCGGTTCGTCGACGATCACGCGTGCGGCGATCCACTCGATGCGTGCCTGGCGGACGTCTACGGCGAGCCGTCGGGGTCGTTCCCCGGCGTCGACGGCGGGACGTCGAGCGACCCGCCGCGGGACACCAGCGTGGCGTGCGGTGATGCGTGCGGCGACAGCGACGCGAACTGCTCGCCGAGCTGCGGGAGCTGTGACAGCAGCGGGAGCTGCGACAACTCGATGTCGTGCGGCGGCTGCGACTCCGGCGACGGCGGCGGCGGTGGTGGTGGTGGCGGTGGTGGTGGGTGCAGTTGCAACTCCGACAGCGGCAGCGGCGGCGGGGGCGGGGGCGGCTGCGGGAGCTGCAACGACAGCAGCGGCGGCGGCGGTGGCTGCGGAGGCGACAGCGGAGGAGGGACGAGCGGTGGGAGCTGCGGCGGCTGCAACGACAGCGGCAGCAGCAGCGGCGGAAGCTGCGGAGGCGACAGCGGCGGAGGCGGCTGTGGCGGCGACTGCGGCGGCAGCGGCGGCTGCGGCGGCGATGGCTGCGGCGGCAGTGGCGGTGGTGGCGGCGGCGGTGGCGGCGACAACTGCGGCGGTGGCGGTGGCTCGTGCAACGTGTCGCGGCGCGCGCCGTCGCCGGGGCTGGGCATCGTCATCGCGGTCGCGTGGGCGCTCGTGCCGGTGCCCGCGGCGGCCTTCCTGCGTCGGCGCCGGCGGCGGCGGCCCGACGACGCGGGCGAGGCCGACGAGGTGGGCGACGCCGACGACGCGGGCGACCCCGCCGACGTGGACGACGCGGGCGACGCCGACGACGCAGGCGAGGCCGACGACGCGGGCGACGCCGACGATGCGGGCGACGCGGTCCCCGGGGCGATCGACGACGACGGAGGCTGGCGATGAGGCCGCACGTGGTCGCCTGGCTCGCGCAGCTCCTGCCGCGCGACGTCGCCGCGCTCGTCGCCCCGACCTGGTTCACCTGCGTCGGCCTCGCGGGGCTCGTCACGCTGCTGCTGATGGTGCGGCTCGCGCGCCGCCACGGGATCGATCCGCGGGTCGCCGCGAGCGCCGTCCTCTGGTGCTACGTCGCCGCGGTCGCCGCCGGCATCGCGATGCCGATGGCGATCGACGCGATCCAGCAGTACGTCGCGCGCGGCAGCGTGCGGCTCCGCTGGGCGGGGATGACGTCGTTCTGGGGCTACCTGGCCGGCGGCGCGGCGGTCGTCGTCGTGTGTCGCGACGCGCGCGTCGGCCTCGGCCGCTTCGCCGATCTCGCCGCCGCGCCGCTCGGCGTCGCGCTCGTGCTCGCGCGCCTCGGTTGCTTCCTCGCCGGCTGCGACTTCGGCAAGGTCAGCTCGCTG
>DASZXE010000246.1:0-3470 GCA_035546475.1 Kofleriaceae bacterium | reverse complement strand
GGCACGCGGCGAACGCCAGCGCCGTCTGCTTCGCGTAGCCGCCGCGCGCGCCGATCTCGCGCCGATCGAACACGGCCTGCAGCGCCGCGAGGTCACCGGCCTCGAGCAGCTTGTCGAACTCCTTCGGCAGGGTCGTCCGCTTGCGCGCCGGCACGCCGCGACTCTCGCACGTGACGCACGATCTCGGTGAGACGCCAGGCGCATCGACTGACCTGGTGCGGGCGCCGCGATCGCGCACGAGGAGGCACCGGGGGGCGGCGCGGGCGTCTATGCTGGCGGCGTGCTGATCGCGACAGCGTGGCTCGCGCTCGCGACGTCCGGACGTGCCGCGACGCCGGCGACGACGGCGGCGGCGGAGGTCCCGTACGAGCTGCAGTGGGTCCGCGAGCCGGGCGCCGAGTCGTGCTCGGGCGCGCGCGAGCTGGCGACCGCGGTCAACGCGTGGCTCGGGCGGCAGGCCATCGACGGCGCGGGCGGCGACGCGATGGTCATCGATGGCCACATCGCGCCGACCGCGGGCGGCTGGAAGGTGTCGATCGCGATCCGCGATCCGGACGGCACGCCCGCCGGCACGCGCGAGCTGGAGCTGGCCGGCGCCGACTGCCGCGCGATCGACGAGTCGGTGGTGCTGGTCCTCGGCCTCATCATCGATCCGGACGCCACCGGCCCCGCGCTGCCGGCGGACCCCGTCGAGGTCGCGCCCGTGGTGGCGCCGCCGGCGCGGCGCTGGCGCGGCGAGGCCACCGCCGGCGGAGCGGCCGGCGCGGGTGTACTGCCGGGCGTCGCGGTCGGCGCGCGGTTCGCGGTCGGGCTCGACGCGCCGCGGATGTGGCCGGTCGCGATCGGCCTCGACTGGTGGGCCGGCG
Source organism: Kofleriaceae bacterium (assembly GCA_035546475.1). Lineage (GTDB taxonomy): Bacteria > Myxococcota_A > Polyangia > Haliangiales > Haliangiaceae > UBA2376. Next base: position 2,604 of record DASZXE010000246.1, on the reverse strand, counting down.
GCGAGCTCCGCGCGGGGACCGACCAGCAGGTCTCGCTCGATCGGTGGCAGGCGAGCGCGATGCTGTCGACGCCCGCGTGGCGACCTGGCCGCGTGCGCCTGTCGCTCGCCGCCGGCGGCGCGGTGGCGCGCATCGCGGCCCGCGGCCTCGGCTTCGACCGCGATCTGGTGGCCCGCGCCACCGTCGGGCTCGCCAGCGTGGCCGGCCGCGCCGCGGTCGACCTCGGTCCGACCGCCTTCGTGGCCGCCGACGTCCGCGGCGAGGTGCCGTTCACGCGGCCGCGCTTCCGCGAGGGCGATGGCACGCAGGTCTACCGGGTCGCGGTCGCGTCGATCGTCGCCGGGATGGCGGTGGGCGTGCGCTTTTGATCAGAAAAGTCGCGCGGGTCGGACACTCAGTGTCCGTGTGGACCGCGACGGCCGACGACGCGACGCCAGTGGCTCCGCCGGCCGCCGCCGCCGACGACGACGCGGAGGTTCCGCCGGTGGCGAGCGGCGCCAGCGTCGCGACGCCGACGTTCGCGGAGGTCTACCGCGAGCACGTGGCGTTCGTCTGGCAGGTGCTGCGGCGCCTCGGCGTCGCGCCCGCGGATCTCCCGGACGCCTGCCAGGAGGTCTTCCTGACCGTCCACCGCCGGCTGCCGGAGTTCGAGCATCGCTCGTCGCTACGCACGTGGCTCTACGGCATCGCGGTCCGCTGCGCGTCCGCCCAGCGGCGGCGCGCCCGCCGCTCGCCCGAGACGCCGTCGACCACCGCCCCGGAGCCGACCGTCGACGCGGCGCAGTCGGAGTCGATGGCGCGGCGGCAGGCGCGGGCGCTCGTCGACGAGATCCTCGACGAGCTCGACGACGACAAGCGCGCGGTGTTCGTCCTCTACGAGCTGGAGGAGCTGACGATGGCCGAGGCGGCGGCGGCGCTCGGCTGTCCGCTGCAGACCGCGTACTCGCGGCTGCACGCGGCGCGCAAGACGTTCGAGGCGGCGCTCCGGCGTCGCCGCGCGCGGGAGGGCAAGCCATGAGCTTCGACGATCCGGTCCGTCTGAGCGCCGGCGGCTCGCCGGAGCTGCGCGAGCTGCTGCGATCGATCGCAGCCGATGCGCCGACGGCGGCGGAGGTCGAGAGGCTGACGGCCGCGCTCGCGCCCGTGCTGCAGGGGGCGGCCGCGGTGGCGTCGGCGGCGGTGGCGGCGTCGACGGCGTCGGCGACCGCCGCGTCGTCGGCAGCCGCGGGGGCGGGGGCGGGCGCGGCCGGTGGCAGCGTCGGCCTCGCGACCGTCGCGGGGCTCGGGCTGAAGGCGTGGATCGTCATCGCTGCGATCGGCGCGACGGCCGTGGCCGGTGCGGTCACGGTGTGGCCCGCGCTGCACTCGCGCGCGCGGACGGCAGCCGCGCGGCCTGCGGAGGCGCCGGGACGCGTCGCGCCTCGTCCGGACAGCGGACAGACCGCGCCTCGTCCGGAGGCCGGACAGGCCGCGCCACCGGCGATCGACAGCGCGCCGGCCGTGCCGCCGGCGGCCGTGGTCGCGCCCGCGCCCGCGCCCGCTGCCGTGCTCGCGGCGACCGGGACGCCGCCGCGCCCCGGGCCACGCAACGCCGGAGCCAGCACGCGTCACCCGCGCCCGCTCGCGGCTGCCTCTTCCACGCCGCCGCCGTCGCCGTCCGCTCCGCCGTCCGCTCCGCCGCCGGCGACCACCGGAGCTCCGCCGACGCCCCCGGCGGCGCCGCCGACGACGATCGCGACCGAGACCGCGCGGCTGCGCGACGCCAGCAGCGCGCTGCAGCGCGGCGACGCGCAGCTCGCGTTCGATCTCGCCGTCGCCTACGAGACCCGCTATCCGAGCGGGACCTTCCGCGAGGAGCACGAGCGGATCGCGATCGTGGCCCTCGTCCGCCTCGGCCGCGTCGACGCGGCCCGCGATCGCTTCGCCCGGTTCGTCCAGCGCCATCCGCGCTCCGGTTACCTCAACCAGCTCCAGCGGCTCTTCGTGACCGCGCCGCCGCGCTGATCCACCCCTTCCTGCCCGAGGGACTCCCATGCACACGCTCCGCGCGCTCGCGTCGCGCTCGCTCCTGCCATTGGTGGCGCTCGCCGCGTTGCTCGCCGGCCCGCGCGCGGCGCACGCCGCCTTCCAGGACGCCGACGGCGACGGCCTCGACGACAACTGGGAGCTCCTGCACTTCGGCAACCTCACCTCGCAGGATCAGTTCGGCGATCCCGACGCCGACGGCATGAACAACCTGCAAGAGTACAGCGCCGGCACGGATCCGCTGCACTACGACGGCCCGGATGCGCCGGCCCCGGTGAGCCCGTCGTGCGGCAGCGAGATCTCGAGCCTGGGGACCGTCCTCACGGCGACGAACGCCGTCGACCCGCGGGGCACGCCGCTCCTGTACGAGTACCAGCTCTTCAGCGATCCGGGGCTGACCGTCCTCGTCGCCGAGACCCAGAACCCCACCCAGCTCATCCCCGAGGGCGCCGGCACGACCTCGTGGCCTGTCCCGGTCAACCTGCTGGAGAACGACCGCTACTACTGGCGCGTGCGGGCGAGGGATCCGTTCACGTTCGGCCCGTGGTCCGCGCCGGGCTGCTCCTTCTTCGTCAACAC
>DASZXE010000245.1:0-5830 GCA_035546475.1 Kofleriaceae bacterium | reverse complement strand
CCTCTGACTCGCCTTTCGCCCTTTCAGGGCGCGGCGAGTCAGATCGATCCCAAGGGGCTGCACCCCTCCCTACCGGCGGAGCCGGTAGGGCACCCACCCCGCTTTCGGCCGGACTCCCGGCCGGCGCGACCGTGTCGCGCGATCCAGGTCTCGTTGGGCCGCGACCAAAAGGGTTACCCGCTCCTCGATGCCTGATGTACCAGCATCGCGAAAAAGAGCGAAAGGCGAGTCCGACGTGCAACGCCACCTCGCCGCCGCCGCGGCCCCGTTCGCTAGCGCGTGTCCTCGTCGGCGAACGGGGCGAACGCGGGGTCGTGCTGGCTCGTGCGGAACTCGAGGATCTCGAACGTCGCGGCGCCGTGCTGGAAGAACGGATCCTGCTGCATGATCGCGGCGAGCGCCTCCTTGCTCGCCGCGCGCGCGAGGATGACGCCGCCGGTGCGCGGCACCTGACGGCCCGACGCGATGAACGTCTTCGCCGCGTACTGCTCGCGGAGGAACCGCATGTGCTCGCGCATGTGGCGATCGATCTCGGCGAGCGGCTTCACGTAGGTCAGCACGACGACGAACATCGAGCGCAGCCTACCGCGCGCACCCGGGCCGGCGCGTGGCCGGATACCGGACGCGGGTGGCCGGATGCCGGACGGATCTGGCCGGATGCCGGACAGTCGGCGCGCGTGATCGCGGAGTTGCGGGCGGCACGGGCGGTGCAGTGGGCGGCGGGCATGCGCACGTACAACCTCGAGATCGACTTCCAGGCCGGCACCACGGTCGCCATCGCCCGCGACGGGCGTCGCTACACGATGCTGGAGATCCAGGCCGCCGAGCGGCACGCCCGCCGCGGCGACGAGGCGGCGAAGGCGCTGCTCGCGTCGGTCGACATCGGCGTCGACGAGGACGGCCGGCGGCTGTCGCCCGAGGAGCTCCGCGACGTCTTCCGCCAGACCGTGCACGACTGCCCGGAGTGCCGCGCCGCCCACGCGCTCGGCGCGCCGGTCGACCTCGAGCCGTCCGCGGCGTTCCCCGGCGCGGACGGCGGGCCGCCGATCGCGTGGACCGCGCTCGAGCTGTACGCGCGCGAGAACGATCAGACCCACCGCCGCGATCGCCAGCGGCGCCGGCGCCATCGCTGAGGTGGGTCGGCCGGCGCGAAGGAGAGGAGCCGCGATCGATGAGAACGATCGGCTTGAAACCCGCGACGCATGACGGACATTCCCGTCGGTGCGACGCGGATGTGCGCGACAACTTTGCCGTCCGGCCGCCGGAGAGCTGTGGTAGGACGGCGCTTCGCCCCGAGCGGTCCATGCGGAGCGCGTCCCTCGTCCTCGTCTGCTACGGCCTGATGCTGGTCACGGGCGTGCTGTGGTCGCGGCTGCCGATCGGACCCCTGCGCCTCACGCCGCCCGACCTGGCCGCGCTGACCGCCGGCTACCTCGGGCTCACCGCGCGCCGGGGCATCGGCGGCGCGGTCGCGGCGGCGGTGGTCGCCGGCTACCTGTCGGACCTGCTGTCGGGCGCGCCGCCGGGGCTGCTCGCGTTCGTGTCGGGCGTGACCTGCGTGCTCGCGTTCCTGGTCCAGCGCCGCATCCTCGTGCGCGGCCGCGCGCTCACGCTCGCGTTCGCCGCCGGCACCGGCCTCGCCGCCGAGATGCTGGTCTGGATCACGCTGGCGATCGGCGGCGAGCGGCTGCCGCGGTTCCACCACCCGCTGCTCGCGTTCGCGATGGTCGCGGTCACGACCGGCGTGGTCGGCCTCGGCGCGCTGCGGCTCTACCGGCGCGTCGACGCCGCCTTCGCGCGCACCCACCGCGAGCGCGATCACGCGCTCGAGGGCCTGACGCCGTGACCGGCGCGGCCGCGAGGCGGCGGTGCTAGTCCGCGGCGCCGGGGCCGGCGGACCGTCGTCGCCCGAGCTGGTCGGCCGGCTGCGCTGGGTCGTGCTGGTCCTGCTGTTCGTCTTCGGCGCGCTGATCGTTCGCCTGTGGCAGCTCCAGATCCTGCGAGGCGACAGCTACTTCCAGCTCACCGTCCAGAACGTCGTGAAGGAGCGGTACCTGCCGTCGATCCGCGGCAAGATCCTCGACCGCCACGGCGTGCCGCTCGCCGAGAATCGGCCGGCCTTCAACATCTACGCGGTGCCGCGCACCTTCTCGCCGGACCTGGCCAGCGAGCTGCGCCACCTGCTCGGCCTCTCCGACGAGGAGATGGCCAAGGTGAAGGAGCGGATCGCCGCCGGCGGCAAGCGCGCGCCGAAGCTGCCGGTGATCATCCTCGAGGACCAGCCGCGCGAGCGGGCGGCGCGCGTCGAGCAGGAGCGCTTCCGCCTGCCCGACATCGAGGTCCATCACGAGCCGTACCGCTACTACCCGCAGGGCGCGCTCGCCGCGCACCTGGTCGGCTACATGTCCCAGATGACGCCGGAGGAGCTGCGCCGGCTCGCCGGCTCCGGCTACACCGGCGACGAGCTGGTCGGCCGCTACGGGCTCGAGGCGATGTGGGAGAACTACCTGCGCGGCAAGAAGGGCAAGGAGCGGTACGCGGTCGACGCCAACGGCCACCGGCTCGACGAGGCGACCGCGGCCGGCCTCATCGAGGGCGAGCGTCAGACCGACCCGGTCGCCGGGTACAACCTCGTGCTGACGCTCGACGTCGAGCTGCAGAAGATCGCCGAGCGCGCGGTGGCGCCGTACCCGGCCGCGGCGGTGGCGGTCATCGACGTCGAGACCGGCCGCATCCTCGCGCTGGTCTCGAAGCCGGCGTTCGATCCGAACGTCATGACCGGCCACCTGACCAAGGCCGAGGAGAAGTTCCTCGAGGACGACCCGCGCAAGCCGTTCATCGACAAGACGGTGCGCGCGCAGTACCCGCCGGGCTCGATCTACAAGTTCGTCACCACCCTGGCCGCGCTCGAGGACGGCGTCGCGCAGGAGGACGAGAAGATCGACTGCAAGGGGAGCATCGTACGGTCGGGGACCACCTTCCACTGCACGGCCGCCCACGGCCCGCTCGATCTCAGCCAGGCGCTCCAGCACTCGTGCAACGTCTACTTCTGGACGCTGTCCGAGCGGGTCGGCCTCGACCGCATGGCGCAGGTCGCGAACGAGTACGGCTTCGGCGCGCGCACCGGCCTCGGCCTGAACGGCGACAGCCCCGGCCGGGTCCCGACCAAGACCTGGTACGAGCAGCGGACGCGCTTCAAGATCGGCTACACGATCAACAGCGCGACCGGGCAGGGCGACGTCGAGGTGACGGTGCTGCAGATGGCGATGGCCTACACGGCGCTCGCCAACGGCGGCACCCTGTTCGTGCCGCAGGTCGTCGACCGGGTGGTGCGGGCCGACGGCGCCTCCGTCATCTCGTACCAGCCGCAGGTGCAGCGGCAGATCCAGATCCCGCCGGAGCACCTCGCGATCCTCAAGCGCGGCCTGTGGCGCGTCGTCAACGAGCCGGGCGGCACCGCGTACCCGTACGCGACGAGCGACATCGTCTCGATCACCGGCAAGACCGGCACCGCCGAGGTGAAGGCGAAGCGCAGCAAGAAGGAGATCCAGGAGATCCGCGGCTGGCACCCGAGCGGCACGCACGCGTGGTTCGCCGGCTGGGCGCCGTCGGACCACCCGGAGGTCGCGGTCGTCGTGCTGATCGAGCACGGCGGCACCGGCGGCAAGGTCGCCGGGCCGGTCGCCAAGCAGATCCTCGAGGGCTGGTGGACGAAGGTGCGGCCGCACAACCTGCCGCCGGCGCCGCCGCCGACGCTGATGAACAGGGTGTTCGGCGACCTCTTGCGGCCGATCACGCCGGCCATCCAGCCGCCGGCGCCGCCGACCGACGACCAGGAGCCGGACAGCGAGGAGCTCGAGGAGTCGGCCGAGCCGGTGCCGCCCGAGCCCGAGGACGAGCCGTGAGCCTCGTCGTCGCCATCCTCGCGGTCGCGCTGATCTTCGGACTGCGGATCTACGTGCGGATGGCCCGCGACGACATCGGCCTGCCGCGCCAGCACATCGGCATGTCGCGCTGGCGGCGGTTCCGCGCCAGCGTCGACTGGGTGCTGGTCGCGATCCTGATCGCGATCTGCGCGCTCGGCCTGCTCAACCTCTACAGCGCCGTCCACGGCACGAAGCACGCCGGCAAGTTCGCGCAGCAGGTGAAGTTCATGCTGGTCGGCACCGGCGCGTTCGCGCTGGCGACCGCGATCGACTACCGCGCGCTCCTGCGGCTCGCCTGGCTCGGCCTCGGGCTCGCGGTGATCGCCCTCCTCATCGTCGACCTGGTCGGCCGCGGCGCCAAGGGCAGCGAGCGCTGGGTCTACGTCGGCGCGGTCGGCGGCCAGCCGTCGGAGATCGCGAAGCTGGCGGTGATCCTCGTGCTGACCAAGCTGATCCAGGACACCTCGGGCGGCGCCAAGATGTCGTGGAAGGCGCTGGTGCCGCGGGTCGTCGCGCTGGTCATCCCGGTGCTGCTCATCGCGCTGCAGCCCGACCTCGGCAACGCGACGCTGCTGACGCTGATCATGCTGACGATCGGCTTCCTCGCGCTGCGCGACCTGTGGCCGATGGTCTACACGCTGTTCGCCATGTTCCTGGCGATCCCGATCCTGTGGGAGACCATGCACGACTACCAGAAGTCGCGCATCCTCGCGTTCCTCGATCCGAGCGCGGATCCGAACGGCACCGGCTGGCACACGCGGCAGTCGATCGCGGCGGTCGGCTCCGGGAAGATCCTCGGCAAGGGGTTCATGCACGGGACGCAGAACCAGTTCCAGTTCCTGCCCGAGCACTGGACCGACTTCCCGTTCTCGGTGTGGGCGGAGGAGTGGGGCTTCGTCGGGTCGCTGCTGCTGCTGTCGATGTTCGCGTTCCTGCTGGTCTGGATCCTCAACGTGGCCCTGCGCTCGCGCGACCACGCCGGCTCGCTGCTCTGCCTCGGTGTGGCGGCGATGACCTTCTGGCACGTGGTCATCAACGTCGCGATGGTGCTCGGCATGGCGCCGGTCGTCGGCGTCACGCTCCCCTTCATCTCCTACGGCGGCAGCTCCCTCGTCTGCTTCTTCGTGGCCATGGGGCTGGTGAGCAGCGTGTCGCTGCGGCGGCACGGGTACTGATTCCGAGAGGAGGCGGGCCTGGTTGGTGCGGCTGCTGCGGCGGCACGGGTACTGCTTCCGAGAGGAGGCGGGCCTGGTCGGTGCTGCTGCTGCGGCGGCGCGGGTACTGTTTCCGAGAGGGCGGGCCTGGTCGGTGCGGCTGCTGCGGCGGCGCGGGGCCTGATATGGTGGCGCGGTGAGCGGGAAGCTGACGACCTTCGACGAGGTGCTGGCGGCGACGGCCGGCGAGCTGCCGGTGGCGTCCGGGAGCCGGACGACCGCGCAGCACCTCGACCACTGCGCGGCGAGCATCGTGGCGTCGCTCGACGGCTATCCGGCGCTGAAGCCGTGGATCGTGCGCGCCACGGTCGGCAAGCTCGTCAAGTACGTCTTCCTGTGGCGCGGGACGATGCACCACGACACGTCGGCGCCGGTGCCGGGCGGGCCGACGCTGCCGGACCGGCCGGTGGCCGAGGCGCAGGCGGCGCTCGCCGCGGCGGTCGAGCGGTTCCGGGCGCACGGCGGCGGCTTGCGGCCGCACCCCGTCTACGGCGGCTGCAGCAAGGCGCAGTACGAGCGCCTCCACTCGATCCACGCCGCCGATCACCTGCGCACCATCCGCGGCCAGGCCTGACCGCCGCCGCGGTCCACCGCCGCGCCGCGACCGCCGCGAGCCGCGCACCGCGGGCCGCCGCGGGCCCTGACCGCGACAGCGCACCGCGGACCGCGGACCGCGCGGGCCCGATCGCG
>DASZXE010000244.1:0-3691 GCA_035546475.1 Kofleriaceae bacterium | reverse complement strand
GCGCGCGACGCGCCGCCCGCCGCCGCCGCGCCGCGCGGAGGCGTCGCCGCCGGCGGATCCACCAGGTCCGGCTCGACGGGAGCGCCGGCGACCGCCCCGAGGTTGCGCGCGCCGGCCCGGTAGAGCTTGGCGCCCGGCTCGCGCTTGTAGACGATCGCAACCCGGCCGGCCTCGTCGGTGACGAGCCGCCCGCGGAGATCGACCTCGGCCCAGACCTGGGAGTCGCGCAGGAGGTGGCGCATCCACGGCATCGGCGGGCAGCATAGCGGGCGGGACCGACGCGCAACCCTTGCGATGGTGGGTCATCGTGTTACAACCGCCCGGCTCCCGAGGGTGCGACGTCCGTCTCGCACCTCTTCGCGGTCGGCTGGAGGAAACGCGATGATCAAGCTCGTTCGATCGGTGGTCTTGCCCCTCGCCCTCGTGGCGGCGGTAACTGCGTGCGACAAGGGGAAGGGTAGCAGCGGTGGGGGGGCCAGCGGCCCGACCGGCGCCGCCGGCGCCGCGGCGATCGCCCCGGCCAAGGGCGGCCTGCAGAAGGCGCTGGCCGCCATGCCGGCCGACTCCGAGCTGATCATCGGCATGGACTTCTCGAAGCTGCGCTCGAGCGCGCTCTACAAGAAGTACGAGCCGATGCTGATGTCGGCGATCGGCGACAACCTCAAGAAGTTCCAGGACACCTGCGGCTTCAGCCCGATCGAGAAGCTGAACGGCATGCTGATCGGCGGCAAGGGCCGCGAGCTCGACGCCGGCACGATCTTCATCCGCGGCTTCGACAAGACCGCGGCCACCGACTGCCTGAAGAAGCGCGAGGCCCAGCTCAAGGCCGAGGGCAAGCCGGCGCAGCTCACCATCGACGGCGACTACCTCGAGTTCGTCGAGGACCAGCCCGACAAGCCGATGCGCGCGCTGTTCGTCGACGACCAGACGGCGCTCATGGTCAAGCAGGGCGACTCGCTCGCCGGCAAGGACGTGCTGACCGCGGCCGCCGCCGCCAAGGATGGCGACGGCCTCACCGGCTCGAAGACGTTCAACGACCTGCTCGCCAAGACGCACACCGCGTCGGCGCTCTGGTTCGTCATCCGTGGCGACGCGCCGATGCTGAGCGCGGCCGCGATGGTCAAGTTCAAGGCGCTCTACGGCTCGGTCGACGTCGGCGCCGGCGTGTCGGCGGAGATCCGCATGTGGATGAACGGCGCCGACGACGCCAAGAGCACCGCGAGCGAGTTCGCCAAGCAGCTCGAGCAGGTCAAGTCGTCGCCGTTCGGGAGCATGCTGAGCGACGTCACGATCAAGGCCGAGGGCGAGGACGTGGTCATCCGCGCCAAGCTCTCGCAGCAGCAGATCGAGGACATCACCAAGTTCGCCGGCAAGTTCGGCGGCGGCGGCTTCTGATCGCCCCGAGGCCGAGGGTCGCTCGATGCGCCGCCCGGGCCTCGCTGTCCTGACCGTTGCCGTCGTCGGGACCGTCGGGCTCGCGCTGGCGGCCGGCGGCTGCAAGAAGCCCGCGCCGGCGGCGCCGCCGCCGGTGCCGATCGCGGCGCTGGGAGCCATCCCGGCCGATGCGACGGCGGTGGTCGGCCTCGACATCGGGCGGCTCGCCCGGTCGAGGCTGGTCGGGCGCGCGATCGATCAGATGTTCGATCGCGATCCGGACCTGCACGGCCGGCTGACCGCGCTCGCGAAGGCGTGCGGCATCGACTTCGCGACGCAGGTCAAGAGCGTCCACCTGGCCATCGGGCCGGCGGTCGCGACCGGCCCGCGCGCGTCGTTGCTGGTCGCAACCGGCCAGCTCGCCGAGGCCACCCTGACCCGCTGCCTGCAGGCCGGCGTCGGCTCGGGCGGCGGCGAGGTGACGATGGAGCAGGTCGGCGAGCGGACGGTGTACCGGCTCGCCACCGCCGGCCGCGAGTACTTCTTCGGCTTCGGCCACGACGACACCGTCGTGCTCGGCCCGCGCGAGGACTGGGTCGTCGCCGGGCTGGGCGGCGGACCGAAGGTCGAGACGTCGCCGGTGCTCGGGCCCGGCCTGGCGGCGATCGACCGCACGGCCGCGATGTGGGCGGTGGCGACGGTCGATCCCGAGCTGGGCACCGCGCTCAGCCGGCTGTCGAAGGGGGCGATCGCGGCGGGGCCCACCCTGGTGAGCGGCACGCTCGACCCGGTCGACGGCGTGCGCGCGGCGGCGATGTTCACGATGAAGACGGCCGGCGACGCGAGGGCGCTCGCCGACTACGCGAAGGGGCAGCTCGCGCTCGGCACCATCGCGGCGCAGCTCGAGGGGCTCGGCAAGGTGCTGGCGAAGGTGACGGTCGACGCGGCGGGGACGACGGTCCGGTTCCGGGTCGACCTCACCGACGCGGACGTCAAAGACGTGCTCGCCGCGATTGACAGAGGCCCCGAGGCTGGACAGGATGCCCAGCCCCCGGCGGACGCCGGCACGGGAGCCCCCGCCGCCGGCACGACCGCACCCGCATCGACGCCCCCGAGCGGGGCTGCCCCGACGACGACGACGACGACGACCCCGACGACGATGACCCCGAGCGGGGCTGCCCCGACGACGCCCCCGACCCCGACGACCCCGAGTGGGGCTGCCCCGACGACGACGACCCCGACGACAACGACTTCGACGACGACGACCCCGACGACAACGACCCCGACGACGACGACCCCGACGACCCCGAGCGGGGCCGCCCCGACGACGACTCCGACGACCCCGACTCCGACGACGACGCCCCCGACGACGACGCCCCCGACGACCCCGAGCGGGGCTGCCCCGACGACGACGACGACCCCGACGACGACGACCTCCGCACCGACGACCCCTCCGCCCACCACGCCGTCCGCGCCCGCCGCGGGCGACGCCGGTGCGGGCGGCCGCTGAAACTGCTACGGAGACTGCCATGGCCACCAAGACCCCGAAGACCGCCGCGCCCGCCAAGAGCGCCCCCAGGGCTGCGAAGCCTGCCAAGACCGCCCCCGTGAAGAAGCCGGGCCGTGGCCCGCGCGCCCGCCTCCTCGAGCTGCACGGCAGCAAGGAGAAGCTGGTCGACAAGCTCGCGCCCGGCCTCGTCGGCGACGGTGAGGACGAGGGCGCGCTCAAGGAGCGCCTCGGCAAGGCCTCGAACCAGCAGCTCCTGCGGCTGGCCGGCGTCGTCGACGCCGTGACCAAGGCGTACGGCAGCAAGGACAAGCTGGTCGCCGCGCTCGCGAAGGCGCTCGGCAAGGCGAAGGACAAGGACTACCTCGCCCGCCTCGGCTCCTTCTCGCTGCCGAAGCTGTACGACCTGGCGCGCTCGAACGAGCGCCGCACCAAGGCCGCCGCCAAGAAGGCCTGAGGCCCCGAGCGCAGCTCGGGCCGGGGGTGTTCTGTGTGGAGATCGGTCCCGAGGTCCTCCTCGGGCCCGATCGATCGACGAGAGGGTGGGCATTCTGGCCAACCCTCTGGTGCGCCTCCGACAGTTCGTGACCGGGGCCGGCGGGTTGCGCCGGTCGTCGGTCGAGCGTAGACCCGACGTCGTCGGTGCGACGTCGAGCCCTGCGCGCGAGTCGGTGGTACGGCGCGCTCGCGCCCGCGCTGGCGGCGGTGCTCGCGCTGGCGGCGTGCGCAGCCGTGGCGCGCGCCGCCTGGGCCACGCCGGGGCCCGCGGCGGGCGCGACCGGTGACGACGATGACGACGCCGAGCCGGCC
>DASZXE010000243.1:0-4245 GCA_035546475.1 Kofleriaceae bacterium | reverse complement strand
GCCGCGGCGCGCGGCGTGACCGTGCGCGTGCGCGGAGCGGCGCCGTGGCCGGTGGTCGCCGCCGTGCGTGCGCGCCTCGCGACCGCCGCCGGCGACGCGAAGGTCAGCTTCGCCGGGGTCGCCCGCGGCCAGGTCGCGCTGGCCGTCGAGGGCATGAGCGCCTCGCGCATCGCCGGCCTGCTCCGCACGGCCGAGGGCCTCGACGCCTCGGTCAGCGCCACCGACGACGCGGTCGACCTCACCGCGCGGAGCGCGCCGTGACCGCCACCAGCCAGCGCGCCGTCCGTGCAGTCGGCGCGCGGACCGGCCGCCGCGCCCCGTCTCCGGGCCGCGCTCGCGGCGCCGCGCTGTCGATCGCGCTCTCGGCCGCCGCCGCGTTCGGCGCCGCGTGCCACACCGAGCCGGCGCGGTCGCCGGCGACGCGCATCTCGGCCCGCGACGCGATCGTGAGGGTCAAGACGGCGGTGCCCGACGCCGGCCTCTGGATCGACGGGAAGTTCATCGGCGCGGTCGGCGAGCTGCACGGCGGCGTCGCGCTCGCGCCCGGCGCGCACCGCCTCGAGCTCCGCCACGAGGCCTACTTCGTCCACTACCAGGAGCTCGACCTCACCGCCGGCCAGCGCCTGACGCTCGACATCGATCTCGCCCCGCTCCTGCCCTGACCTGAGGGCGTTGGCCAAGGTGCCACTTCGAGGGGCGCGCCACGATCCAGGCGAGGCAGCATCGTCGTTCTCGCCCGTCCCGTGACGCAAGGAACGGCTGGCGTCACGGCGCGCGGCGGACCCGTGATGCCCGCGTCCGTGGTGGTACCAGCGCGCTGCGCCGAGCCCGCGCCGTACGACGGCTGCGATGGGTGCCAAGCCGTCGCGTGCGCGGGGGCACGCGGAAACGCGGCGTCGCGGGCGGCGTAGAAACGCGGGACCGCGGGGCGCGGGGGCGAAGCCCGGCACGGCGGGCGCCAGGCGCGAGGCGCGGCGGAGCGGGCCTCGAGGCGCCGCGGGTGGTGGGAGCGAAGCGCGGCACGGCGGGCGAGAAGCGCGAGGCGCGGGGCGGTGGGCGCGAAACGCGGCACGGCGGGCACCGGGCGCGAGGCGGCGGGCGAGAAGCGCGGGGCGGCGGGCGAGAAGCGCGAGGCGCGGGGCGGTGGGCGCGAAACGCGGCACGGCGGGGCGGTGGGGCGCAGGCCGCGAGATACGATGGCTCGGTGAGCGAGCCGACGCCGACCGCACCGTCCACCACGGCATCGTCGCCCTCCGCCCGCCCAGGGCCCTCCGACGCCCACGCCGGGAGCGTCGTGCGGCCGGCCGTCGGCGCAGCCGCCACGGGCGCCACGGGCGCCGCGGCCGCCGGAGGGGGCGCGAAGGCGAAGGCGTCGCCGGTCGCGACGCTCAACGCCGATCCGGTGGTGCTCACCCTCGTGCGCTGGCTGCTCATCATCGCGATGGTGGGCATCGGCTGGTACGCGCTCACGTACCTCGCGTCGGTGCTCTGGCCGGTCGTCGTCGCCCTCGGCGTCGCCTACATGCTCGACCCCGTCCTCGAGCGCATGGTCCACGGCGGCATGTCGCGCGCGATGGCGGCCCGCGTGCTCCTCTTCCTCTTCGCCGCCGTCCTCGCCGGCATCGTCACCGTCATCGTCGTCTACGTCCCCGATCAGGTCACCCACTTCGTCGACCGGCTGCCCGCGATGCTCGACCGTGCGCAGAAGCTTTCGATGAAGTGGTTCCACTACAACCTCAAGGCCCACCTGACCGCCGACCAGATCAAGAACGCCGTCGAGGGCGCGCTCGGCCCGCTCGATCAGCTCGCGGTCGTCGCGCTCACCAGCGTCCTCGAGATCCTCACCACCGTCGTCGAGCTGCTGCTCACGATCCTCTTCTCGTACTACTTGCTCGTCGAGTGGCCGACGATCACCGGCCGCCTCGTCCGCATGGTGCCGCCGCGCCGCCGCTCGTGGGTGCAGGACCTGCTCGCCGAGATCGACAACGTCGTCTCCGGCTGGCTGCGCGGCCAGGCGATCGTCACCAGCCTGCTCGCGGTCCTCTACGCGACCGCGTTCTCGATCATCGGCCTGCCGATCGCGATCCCGCTCGGCCTCATCGTCGGCGCGCTCACGATCATCCCGTTCATCGGCACCTTCGTCGGCCTCGCGGTCACGACGATCGTCATCATCCTCAACTGGCCGGGCACCGGCATCACCGTCGCGGTCGGCGGCACCTTCGTCGCGTTCCACCTGCTCGAGGCCGCGGTCCTCACGCCGAAGATCGTCGGCCACAAGGTCGGGCTCTCCGAGTCGGCCGCGCTGTTCGCCGTGCTCGCCGGCGGCAAGCTGCTCGGCTTCATCGGCATCCTGCTCGCGGTGCCGCTCGCCGCCACCGCCGCGGTGCTGCTCCGCCACGTCGTGCGCCGCTACGAGAAGAGCCACTTCTTCGGCGACGAGGCCGACGCGCTGGTGTCGGTCACGCCCGCGATGGCGCTCATGATGACCGAGGAGCACCCGGAGGGGACCGTGACGATCGGGAGCGCCTCGGACAGCGTTCCTCCGAAGACTCCCTGATTGTCGACCGCTGTCGCGTCACTTGTATTCGAGGCGTGACGATTGTGCGCGGAAGGAGGCCCGACGCAGACGGCTGTCTGCCGGCCTTCACCGTCGAGGATCTCTTCTTCGCATCGCGCGCGTACTCCCCCCTTCAAAGCGGGTTCGGCTGTGTTATAGACAGCCCGTCTCGACGGAGAATGAGTCGCTCATCGAGCTCGTTCGTTGTCGAAGATGCCGTCTCGCACGCGATGCACACCGCCACCGTCAACGCCACCGCCACCTGGGCCGATCACGCGGCCGCCGGCCTCGCGCTCGTCGCTGCGCTCGGCGTGTCTGCGGCCGGCTGCGAGTCGTCGGCCGAGCGTCACGCGCGCGACGAGCGCCGGATGATCGCCGCGCTCACCGAGGCGCGCGACGCGGTCTGTGCGTGTCGCGATCTCGCCTGCGCCGAGGACGCGGAGGCGCGCCTCGCCGATTTCTTGCTCCAGCGCGTCGATCGGCTGAAGAAGATCCCCGCGAAGGCGTCGGGCCACCTCGACGCGCTCGCGCTCCAGGCGACGCAGCTCGACGGCGAGCTGCACGCCTGCAAGCAACGTCTGCAGGAGGGTCGCCCCGACCCTCAGGCCTCATGAGCACCTATCGTCCGAGCTTACGCTAGCGCCCCGCCGGATCAGGTGATCCGGCGATAGCCACCGGCGCGGTCCTGAGGGGGGTCGCGACCGACGAAACCGAAACCGAAACGTTCGAAGGAGTGAGCCCCATGAAGAACCTGATCAAGACCGCTCTCGCGCTGTCGTTCGTCAGCTTTGCCGCCTGCGGCGGCAGCGGCGCCGACGCGGCCATCGCCAAGATGGGCAAGATGGCCGACAAGCTCTGCGCCTGCAAGGACATGAAGTGCGCCGAGGGCGTGATGAAGGAGATGTCGGCGGTCAAGGAGCCGAGCGGCAAGCCGTCGAAGGCCCAGATGGACAAGGCGATGAAGATCGCCGAGAAGATGGCGGACTGCCAGAAGAAGCTGATGGCCGCCGACATGCCGCCGCCGCCCCCGACCCCGCCGACCCCGCCCCCGCCCACCCCGGACATGGGCTCGGCCGGCAGCGGCTCGGCCATGCCGGCGACCGGCTCGGGCTCGGGCTCGGCCGCGACGCCTCCGGCGACCGGCTCGGGCGGTTCGGCCACCCCGTGATTCGAGGCCGTCGCTCGCGCGGCGGCTGACGATCGCGAACCGCGTGTGGCTCCGGCCGCGCGCACTCCTTCGGTGGGCGTCACGCTCTTCGGGGGCACGACAGGGAGCTCCGGCTCCCTTTCGTGTTTTCGGCGCACGCCGCTCCTGTCGCGTGTCGCTTGGGCGCGCGTCGTGCTCGGCTCGCGTCGCTGTTCGGCGCGCGTCGTTCGGGGCTTGCGTCGTTCGGCGCTCGCGTCGCTGTCGGCGCGCGTCGTGCTCGGCTCGCGTCGCTGTTCCGCGCGCGTCGTGCTCGGCGCGCGTCGCTGTTCGGCGCGCGTCGTCCTCGGTTCGCGTCGCTGTTCGGCGCGCGTCGTTCTAGGTTCGCGTCGCTGTTCCGCGCGCGGCGTGCTCGGCGCGCGTCGCTGGTTCGGCTCGCGTCGTTCTGGGCTCGCGTCGCTGTTCGGCGCGCGTCGTCCTCGGCCGGCGGCGTCGACTGCGGTGCTCGACTGGCTCAGTGAGCCGCGGAGCCGGAGCCGGAGCC
>DASZXE010000242.1:0-5127 GCA_035546475.1 Kofleriaceae bacterium | reverse complement strand
GGGGTGGACGGAAGCCCGTTGCGGATCCGCCAGCGCTCGAGCGCCGCGGCCAGGTCGGCGTACGCGATCATGCGGCGACCATATCATCATCGTCCTCTGGCGACGCGCTCGCCGGTCGAGGAGCGCGTCCCCGCGCCCGCGTGCGCCGTTCAGGCCGCCAGCGACGCGAGCACCAGGTCGATCGCCGTCGGCCCCGAGTAGCGGATCAAGATCGGGGCGCCGGTCAGCTCGATGCCGAGCCGGTAGTCGTCGTTGGTGTCGTCGCCGACCCACTGCACGCGGCCCTTGAACCGGTAGGAGCGGTGCGCGCTCGCGTCGTCGATCGCGAGGTCGATGATCGCGCCGGTCTCCGCGTACGGCGCGCCGTGCAGCACCATGCCGCCGAGGGTCAGCTCGGCGACGGTGACCGCGTCGTGCAGGTCGCCGCCGCGCACCACCGCCGGCAAGGACACGCGCTCGCGCCGGAACTTGCGGCCGTCGTGCGCGCGCCGGTCGTCCTCGCCCGCCTCGAACGCGGCCTCGAGGTTGGTGAGCCGCTCGATCTCGTCCATCGTCAGCCCCGCGCCCGACGAGCACTTGCCCAGCAGCACGCGGTACTCGTAGACGAGGTCGAGCATGGTGGAGGGTTCAGCAAGAGCGGTGCCACGGCCCGACGGCCCCGGATCGCCGCCCGACACGCCCCAACCTCCCGAAACCGCGAGCGGGGTCACCTGGCCCGACCGATCGACTGGCCGGGTTCGTGGTCCCCAGGTCGCGGCCATGGCTCAGCATTGACACGCTGCCGTTTCGCGCTCGACTCTCGCCTTCGCCGGCCGCCACCATGGATCTCTTCGCCCAGTCCGCCCACTCCCGGCGGGTCCTCCAGCCCCTCGCGGAGCGTATGCGCCCGCAATCGCTGGACGAGCTGGTCGGACAGGAGCACCTGCTCGGCCCCGGCAAGCTGCTCGGCCGCCTCGGCGCCGGCATGAACCTCCCGTCGCTCCTGCTGTGGGGGCCCCCTGGGACCGGGAAGACCACCCTGGCGCGGCTGCTCTCGGAGGCCATCCGCGCACACTTCGTCACGCTGTCGGCGGTGCAGGCGGGCGTCAAGGAGGTGCGCGAGGCGGTGGCGGAGGCGGCGCAGCGGCGCGACCAGTTCGGCCGCCGCACCGTCCTGTTCATCGACGAGATCCACCGGTTCTCGAAGACGCAGCAGGACGCGCTGCTCCCGCACGTCGAGGCCGGCACCGTCACGCTCGTCGGCGCGACCACCGAGAACCCGTCGTTCGGCGTGGTCGCCGCGCTGCTGTCGCGCGCGCGGGTCGTGCGGCTCGAGAGCCTGACCGAGGAGGGCCTGGCGACGCTGGTCCGCCGCGCGCTCGCCGACCGCGAGCGCGGCCTCGGCGGCGCCGACTTGGCGATCGACGACGACACGATCGGCGCGATCGCCTTCCTCGCCGGCGGCGATGCGCGGCGCGCGCTCGGCACGCTCGAGGCCGCCGCCGAGCTGGCGCGGCGGGCGACGCCGATCGGCATCGCCACCATCACCCGCGAGCAGGTCCACGAGGCGGCGCAGACGCGCGCGCTCGCCTACGACAAGGCCGGCGACGAGCACTACGCGGTGGTGAGCGCGTTCATCAAGAGCCTGCGCGGCACCGATCCGGACGCGGCCGCCTACTGGATGACGCGCATGCTCGAGGCGGGCGAGGACCCGCGCTTCATCCTGCGCCGGATGGTCATCTTCGCGTCGGAGGACGTCGGCAACGCCGACCCGCAGGCGCTCGGCGTCGCGGTGGCGGCGCTGCACGGCTTCGAGCTGGTCGGCATGCCCGAGGGCGGCCTCATCCTGACGCAGGCGGCGGTCTACCTGGCGTGCGCGCCGAAGTCGAACACGGCGCTGACGACGTACGCGGCGGCGCGCAAGCTCGTGCGCGAGCGCGGGGCCCTGCCGGTGCCGCTCGAGCTCCGCAACGCGTCGACCACGCTCGCCAGGCAGCTCGGCCACGGGCAGGGCTACAAGTACCCGCACGACTTCGAGGGCGCGTACGTGCCGGCCGACTACCTGCCGGCCGAGCTGGTCGGCGAGCCGATCTACCAGCCGACCGACTCGGGGTACGAGGCCGAGCTCAAGGCGCGCCTCGAGGCGCTCGCCGCGCGCCGCAAGCGCTGACCGGCGAGCGCGGGCGCTCGGGCGGCGCTGACCGCGGGTCAGGCCGATCGGCGTGCGAGCGCTCGATGGCGACCTGACACGATCAGGCCGGGTGTGATACCCCTTGCCCGATGTCGGCCACCTTCGACCCGAACCTCGAGGAGATGTTCCTCGGCATCGCCAACGCGCTGTTCATGAACCGCCTGCACGTGCTGCGGTTGACCGAGATCGTGCGCCACGGCATCCGGCCGAACCCCGAGGACGGCAACATGGACGTGCCGGACGAGATCGACGAGGAGCTGAAGCAGCAGGCGCTCCACTACGTCCTCAAGTGCTTCCCGCCGAGCTTCACCAAGAAGCTGTCGGCGGCCGCGCCCCACTGGCTCGAGGTGTCGTGACCCTCGCGGTCGGCCGGCGCGCGAGGCCGACGGCGCGTATGCGCCCGGCCGGCGCCGCCCCGACCGCGATGATCGCGTGATCGGTCCGTCGCCGGAGACGCGGGCCGGTCCCCGGCGGAGCTGAACCGCCGTTCGTTCACGCTGTCCGACGGGAGCGAGCGCGGCGCGCGACTCCGGACGCGGAGGAGGGCAGCCGGCTCGCGGCAGCGCACGGAGCGACCGCGAGCCCGACGTCGACCGACGGTGACGCGCGGATCGCCGGCGACCGCCGCTGCCGAGGCCGGCCCGCGTTCAGCCGAGGGCGCGCTGCACGAGGTGCACGGCGCGCGGGCCGAGGCTCTCGCCGCGCCACGCGATCGCGCGCGACACGACGAGCGCCTTGTCGAGCGGCGACAGGTGCGGGCGCCGCGCGAGCAGGTGATCGCCGGCGGCGGCGATCTTGTCGAGCGCGCGCATGCCGCCGTGCCACATGAGCGCCATCTCGACGGCGAGGTCGGGGCCGAGCCGGTCGACCAGCGGCCGCGCCCGCTCGAACAGCGCGCGCGTGCGCGCCACCTCGTAGCGGACGAGGTCGCCGACCTCCTGGCTCACCCGCCGCGTCGCGAGGTCGCTCTCGGTGACGCCGAAGTGGCGCAGGTCCTCGAGCGGCAGGTACAGGCGGCCGCGCGCCCAGTCGGCGGGGACGTCCTGGAGGAGGCGCGTGATCGCGAGGCCGGAGGCGAGGTCGTCGGCGAACGCGTGCAGCTCGGGCGCGCGGTAGCCGCCGACGTAGAGCAGCAGGTGGCCGACCGGCTCCGCCGACTGCCGCGTGTAGCTGCGCAGCTCGTTCCAGGTCGGGTAGCGGCGGGTCTCGAGGTCTGTCCGGAAACCGGACAGAAGCTGGGTCAGCTCGGTGATCGGCAGGTCGAAGCGCTTCACCGTCTCGGCGAGCGCGAGGAAGACCGGGTGCTCGGGCGGGTTGCCGCGGTAGGTCGCGTGCAGGAGCTCCTCCCAGCGGTCGAGCTCGCGGGCGCGGCGGCCCTCGTACGCCGGCTCGTCGGCGATGTCGTCGGCGACCCGCGCGAACGCGAAGATCGCGAAGATGTGCTGGCGCAGCGTCGACCGGGCGAAGAACGACGCCACCGGGAAGTTGTGGTGGTGGGCCCGGCACAGCGCCTCGCAGTAGCGGTAGCAGGCCGCCTGATCGAGCGAGCTGGGGAGCGGCACGGCCTGGGCGGTGGCGCGGCGATCGCCGATGCGATGGATCACGACGGTTCCCTCGGTTGCAACCGCTCCATGATGCCCCGGACCGCCTCGATCCGCACGTCGCCGGCGGCCGCCAGCTCGGCGGCGACCTGCGCGATCAGGTGATCGGGGACCCCGGCCGCGCGCGCGATGGCGCGGGCGTGGAGCGACATGTGGCCGCGCTGGATGCCCTCGGTGGCGAGCGCGCGGAGGGCGGCCAGGTTGCACGCGAGGCCGGCGGCGGCGGCGATCGCGGCGAGCCGCGAGGCCGGCAGCGGCTGTGAGGAGGCGTCGTCGGGGCCGTCGGCGGCGGCGCTCGACAGGGTGGGGAGCCGGCCGGTCGTCGACGGCGGCGCGCCGAGCGCGGCGGCCAGGCGGACGGCGAGGGCGGGCTGACGAGCGAGGCCGAGGCGGTTGATCACGATTTGCTCCCGTTCTGCGAGATGGCTCGCGCGTGCAGTCGCATGTGGCCGCGCTGGATGCCCTCGGTGGCGAGAGCGCGCAGCGCGGCGAGGTTCGTGGCGAGGCCGGCGGCCGCGGCGATGGCGGCGAGGCGCTCGGCGGTGCCCGCGTTCGCGAGCTGGAGCGCGAGCTTGGCGCCCGGGTGCACGCGCAGCGCGCCGCCGACGGTGCCGACCGCGAGCGGCATGCCGAGCTCGCCGCGCAGCGTGTCGCCGTCCTCCCACCAGGTCGCGAGCGGCCGGTAGATGCCGCTGCGAGCGGCGTAGGCATGCGCACCGGCCTCGACCGCGCGCCAGTCCTGGCCGGTCGCGACGAGCACGGCGTCGATGCCGTTCATGATGCCCTTGTTGTGCGTGGTCGCGCGGTACGGGTCGAGCTCGGCGAACCGCGAGGCGGCGGCGATCGCGGCGCGGACCTCGGGATCGGGCTCGTCGACGACGCAGGTCGAGGTCACCGTGCGCGCGTCGGTGAGGTTCGACAGGATGCGCAGGCCGACCTTGCCGTTCGCGAGCGCGGCGACCTTGTCGGCGAGCGCCTCGCACAGCGTGTTGACGAGGTTCGCGCCCATCGCATCGCACACGTCGACCAGCAGGTGGGCGACGATGACGCCGCCGTCGGGCCCGGTCGTCGCGAGCACGCGGACGTCGAAGCCGACCGGACCGCCGCCGCGTTCGAGCAGGCGCGGCACGAGCGTCCGGGCCTCGGCGAGGATCGCCTCGGCGTGGTTGCGCAGCGCGGCGGCGGCGAGGCCGACGTCGGGGACCTGGATGACCTGGATCTGGCCGATCATCGTCGGCGACGACGCTTTGGTCGTGAACCCGCCGGGGCGGGTCATGCGCGCGGCGTTGGAGGCGGCGGCGACGATCGAGGGCTCCTCGACCGCCATCGGCACGAACACTTCCATCCCGTCGACCA
>DASZXE010000241.1:0-6706 GCA_035546475.1 Kofleriaceae bacterium | reverse complement strand
CTTCAGGTGACCACCAACAGCGAGGGTGGAGGAGGGAGCCGGGCGTGATGCAGCGCGCGAGCGGCGCCGCCGCCGAGGCGCGCGAGGGAGTTGCAGGGCGTGGAGGAGCGTTCGGGGGCGATGCCGGTGCGCCGCCGCCGGCGTACCGGCGAGCACCTGGAGCGCGAGCGGCGCCGCCGCCGAGGCGCGCGACGGAGCTGCAGGGCGTGGAGGAGCGTTCGGGGGCGATGCCGGTGCGCCGCCGCCGGCGTACCGGCGACCACCTGGCGCGCGAGCGGCGCCGCCGAGGCGCGCGAGGGAGTTGCAGGGCGTGGAGCGTTCGGGGGCGATGCCGGTACGCCGTCGCCGGCGCGAGCCGTGCGGACGCCGCTGCCGACGACGATCGGGAGGACGCGGCGAGACGGACGAGCAGCGCGGCGTGAGGCACGTGAGCCGACCGCGCGCTGCCGCCGCGTCGCCGCGAAGACGTGCCGGCCGGGCGGCTGGACGCCGCGGCCGATCGCCGCCTGGCGCCGTGCGTGCGTGCGTGCGTGCGGGCGGGCGGGCAGGCGCGCGGCGGCCACGACACCGACGCGGCCCGGTACAGCCCGTCGCCGATCCAGGACCGCGGCGCGGTGCTACGCGTCCTTGACCGGCGTCGCCTTCAGCGCCGCCTTGCCGTCCTTCACGTAGACGGAGAAGCGGACGTCGATGCAGCCCGGCTTCGCCATCAGGTCGTCGCGGTTGCGGCGCAGCTTCTCGGCGAAGCGCGCGTAGGTGAGCCCCGCGACCGGCTCGCCGCAGTGCTTCTTCATCGCGACGAACTCGTTGAAGACCGAGCGGAAGTACGGGTCCTCGTCGCCGTCGAGGCTCGGCGAGGCCGGCATCGACAGGATGTCGTCCTCGAGCGCCGCCGGCGGCGGCGTGGCGATGGGCGCCGACACCGGCTCGGGCGCGCGCGCCGCCGGCGGCGTCATCGCCGGCCCGGAAGCCGACGACGGCATCGCGATCGGCGCTCGCTGCGCGCGGCCACCCGGCCCCGCGGCGAGCCCCGGCGACGACGACGCCGGCGTCATGCCCGGCGTCGCGATCGACGGCCCGGAGCCGCCCCGCGCGGGCCCGCCCAGCTCCAGCGACGACGACGATGACGATGACGACGGGCCCGCCGACATCGGCGGCGCGGTCATGCTCGGCGACGAGAACTTGAACTCCGCCGGCGGCGGCGGCCGGCGCGGCGCGTCCGGCATCGCGGCGATCGCGGCCGCGTCGTCGTCGAGCGACTCCTCGCCGCCAGGCCCGAGGAGCTGGTCGAGGTTGCGGCGCGCGCTCTTCAGCTCGCGCCCCATCTTGTCGATGCGGATGTTCACCGACCGCGCGACCGAGCCGACGCGGCCGCCGCGCTCCTCGGGCAGGCGCTCCACCTTGCCGGAGCCGAGCGCCACCGCGTCCGCCTGCAGCCGGCGGATCGGCCGGTCGGCCTCGAGGATCATGAGCGCGATGCCGATCGCCAGCACGACGAGGAAGCCGATCGCGACCGGCGCCCACGGGAAGTGCGCGAACGACATGTCGTCCTTGCGGACCGCGTCGAGCGTGCCGGCCAGGCCGAGCGCCTTCGGCCGCTCGAGGTAGACGCCGTAGAACGCGTCGGCGCTGCGGGCCTCGCCGGGCAAGCGGGCCACGAGCGCGGTGTACTCGGTCTTGCCCGAGCGCGCGGTGACCGGCGGGCGCGCGCGGCAGTCGCCCTCGAGGTCGCCGCGGCTCGCCGCGAGCGGCTGGTACGCCGCGAGCAGATCGTGATCCAGGACGTCGGCGGTCGACGACACGATCAGGTGGCCGTCGGCGAAGAAGCCGATCTTGGCGCCGAGCGGGCTGACCAGGCTCTCCGCGAGCTCCTTCGAGACCGCGTTGCCGATCACGACCGCGCCGACGTACGACGCCGGCGCGTCGCGGTGGACCACCGGCGACGCGGCGACCCGGTAGAGCCGGCCGCCGGTGAACCAGAGGTCGTCGCGCAGGAGGCCGTCGAGCGCGTCGTCGACGAGGAAGCGGCCGGCCATGGTGTCGCCGAACGCGTCCTCGTCGATGCCGGCGCGGGTCAGCACGCGGCCCTTCCGGTCGATCAGGATCGCGAAGTCGGGGCGGGTCCCCGACACCGCGGCGATGGTGTCGCCGGCGATCTGGCGCGCGGCCTTCGCCTTGTCCTCGGTGATCGCGTCGGCGGCGCTCGCCTGCTCGAGCGCGCTGACGACCGACGGCGTGCGCGCGAAGACGCCGGCGACGTCGACCTGCACGCGCGCCGCGTCGCGCAGGAGGATGTTGACGACGTCGCAGGCGACGACGAGCCGGTCGCGCTCCTCGGCGACGCGGGCGCGCTCGGCCGGGCGCGGCAAGAGCAGCGCGACGGTGACCGCGACCGCGCCGAGCGCGGCGACGATGAACAGCCAGATCTTGGACCAGAACACGGCGGCCTCCTACTTGCTCACGGCGCCTTGACCGGGAGGCCGGGTGGCAAGGCCGGGTTGACCGTCGCCTTGGCGGCGGTGACGGTGAGCTTGTCGTCGGGGCGATCGACCCACCCGGTCGCGTAGAAGACGCGCACGGTCCACGCGCCGGGCGGCACGTCGGCGAACGCGAACTTGCCGGTCGCGTCGGGCGTCGCGATCTGCGCGGCGGTGGTGACGAGGATGCGGCCGCGCAGGTACGGCGTGGTCTCGTCGGCGAGCTCGATGAGCCGCGGCTGGGTGCCGACGTTGAACGTGATCTCGCCGGTCGGGTTGAGCGGCTTCTTGGCGATCAGATCCGGCTGGCCGACCGCGGTGAGGATCGGCGTGCCGCGCCCGAGGTTGCGGATGCGGACGTCGGTGCCGACGCGCACCGCGAGCAGCGGCCGCGCGAACGAGTCGCCGAGCAGGTCCCACGTCACCTGCGGCGCGGGGGTGGCCGGCGGCGCGGGCGTCGCGCCCTCGAGCACGACCGCCATCTGCGGGAACGGATCGGGCGCGCGGACCGGCAGGTGCGGGTTCTCGATCGGGTCGAGGAAGCCGCGGCTGCGCGGCGGCGGGCGCGGCACCCCGGCGGGCGGCAGCACCACCTTGCCTTCGACCGGCCCGGCCTCGGCCGGGACCGCCGGGACCGCCGGGACCGCGACGGCGAGCAGCGCGAGGGTCACGAGCGAGCGCGGGTGCATCCTCGTCAGGGTATCCGTGCGCTCCGGCCGGGTTCAAGGTCGGCCGGTGGTTTCGGCGCCGCCCGACGGACCGGCGGCCGCCTCCTCCGGCTCGGCGGCGGCCTCCGGCGGGCGGGCGAGGGCGAGGTCGCCCGCGAGCGCCAGGTGCGCGAACGCGACCACCACGAGCGCGTGCTCGATGCGGCCGTCGCGCAGCATCCGCGTGACCTCGGCGAGCGGCGCCGTCGAGACCTCGAGCGCCTCGCCCTCCTCGGGCGTGGCCGGCCCCGCCGGCGTCGCGTCGAGCGCGAGCCAGGTGTGCAGGCGGTTGTCCTGGATCGCCGGGTTCGGCGACGTCGAGCCGAGGTGGCGCCAGCGCGGCGCGCGGTAGCCGGTCTCCTCGAGCAGCTCGCGGCGGGCGGCGGCGCCGTGGTCCTCGCCGGGGTCGACGAGGCCGCCGGGGATCTCGAGCTCGACCTTGTCGGAGCCGGCGCGGTACTGGCGGAGCAGCACGACCTGGTCGTCGGGCGTGAGCGCGATGACGTTCACCCAGTCGCCGCCGGTGAGGACGATGAAGTCGTGGATCGACGTGCCGCGCGGGTGGCGGGCGCGGGCGCGGTGGGCGCGGAAGATGCGGTAGTCGGCGACCTGGGTGCGCTCGAGCACCGTCCAGCGCAGGTGGCGGTCGCGGTCGTCGTCGCGGTCGTCGTCGCGGTCGTCGTCATCGGGCATGAGGACCTCGTCGGACGCATCGTCGCATGTGCTAGCCTGCGCGGAGATGAGCGACGACAAGGAGAAGCTCGGGCTCGCGCACGGCGGCGAGGAGGCAGGCGAGACGCGCGAGGTCTACCTGCGCGAGGGGCGCACGCTGACGGTGTCGTCGGAGGGGGCCGAGGAGCTGGTCGAGATCCGCGCGGCCTCGGGGCAGGTCGAGGTGCGCATCCGGCTGACCGAGCAGGGGCCGGTGCTGCAACTGGAGGCGGTGCGGATGAAGCTGAAGGCGGCCGAGGCGGTCGAGGTCGAGACGAAGCAGTTCTCGGTGAAGGCGGAGCAGTCGGTGGCGCTCGCCAGCGACGGCGAGCTGACGGTGACGTCGACGGGCGAGACCCGGATCGAGGCGGAGGGAGACGTGCGCGTCGTCGGCAAGACGATCCACCTGAACTGAGGCCGCCGCCGTCGATGACCTACGCGGTCAAGGAGATCTTCCACACGCTGCAAGGGGAGGGGGCGCAGGCGGGGCGGGCGGCGGTGTTCTGCCGGTTCGCGGGCTGCAACCTGTGGTCGGGGCGCGCGGCCGATCGCGGGCGCGGTGCGGGCGGCTGCTCGGCCTGGTGCGACACCGACTTCGTCGGCACCGACGGTCCGGGCGGCGGACGGTTCGCGACCGCGGCGGCGCTGGCGGCGGCGGTGCGCGGCGCGTGGCGGGGCGAGGGCGGGCGGCCGCTCGTCGTCTGCACCGGCGGCGAGCCGCTCCTCCAGCTCGACGACGCGGCGATCGCGGCGCTGCACGACGCCGGCTTCGAGCTCGCGATCGAGACGAACGGCACGATCCCGGTGCCGGCCGGCGTCGACTGGGTGTGCGTGAGCCCGAAGGCGGGCGCGCCGCTGGTCGTCACCGGCGGCGACGAGCTCAAGCTCGTCCACCCGCAGGCCGGGATCGACCCGGCGGCGTTCGAGGGGCTCGCCTTCCGGCACTGGTTCGTGCAGCCGATGGATGGCCCGGAGGCGGCGGCGTCGACGGCGGCGTGCGTGGCGTACTGCCTCGCGCACCCGCGCTGGCGCGTGTCGCTGCAGACGCACAAGCTGCTGCGGATCCCGTGAGCGGGGCGCCGCGCGGGCCCCGCGCGGTCGGGTGGTCGGCGCGGTCGGCCGGTCGATTGCGGGTTGACACGGTTCGATACCTGTCGTACTGAACGCGGCGTGGAGCGCGACCCGCAGGAGATCAAGCGGCTGGCCCGGGTGTTCAAGGCGCTGTCCAACCCGAACCGGCTGCAGCTGTTCGTGAACCTGCTCGAGGAGAGCCGGCTCGACCTCGCGCGCGGCCGCACCCACGACTGCTTCCTCGCCCGCCTGCTCGGCGACCTCGACATCGGCGCGCCGACCGTCTCGCACCACGTCAAGGAGCTGGCCGACGCCGGGCTCATCGACACCGAGCGCGACGGCAAGCAGCTCGTCTGCTCGGTGCGGCCCGAGGTCATGCGCGAGCTCCGCGAGCTGTTCGCCGGCAAGTAGGCCCGCGCGCGGCCCCGCACGGCCCGCGCCGCGCCGGCGGGGTCGGGGCAGGTGTCCGTCCGCCCATCGGTTCGACACATTTACAATTGACGAGGTATCGAGGTCATGAACCACCGCCAGATCGTCATCGAGTCGTACGGAGCCGCGTCGTCGCTGAAGCTGCGCGAGGTCGCGTCGAAGCAGCCTGCCGCCGGCGAGGTCGCCATCGACGTGAAGTACTCGGGCATCAACTTCGCCGACATCCAGATGCGGCTCGGCTTCTATCCGGACGCGCCGAAGAAGCCGTTCGTGCCCGGCTACGAGGTGTCGGGGACGATCGCGGCGCTCGGCGACGGCGTCACCGGCTTTCGCGTCGGCGAGCCGGTGGTGGCCGGCACCTACTTCGGCGGCTACGCGTCGCGCGTCACCATCCCGGCGCGGCAGGCGTTCACGCTGCCGGGCCACCTCGACCTCGAGGGCGGCGCCGCGCTGCCGGTGACCTACTTCACCGCGCGGCTCGCGCTGATCGAGATGGCCCGCGTGCGCGCCGGCGACCAGGTGCTCGTCGAGTGCGCGACCGGCGGCGTCGGCGTGATGGCGATCCAGCTCGCGCGTCACCTCGGCGCCGAGGTCACCGGCCTGACGACGAGCCCGCACAAGAAGGCCTTCATCGAGGGGCTCGGCGCGAAGGCGTACACCGTCGACGAGTGGGAGGCGGATCCGTCGCTCGCCGGCTACGACCTGATCGTCAACGCGTCGGGCGGCGCGAAGATCCAGCCGCAGCGCCGGCGGCTCGGCATCACCGGCCGCATCGTCTGCCTCGGCATGTCGTCGGGCGTGAAGGACGGCAAGCGCAACCTGCCGCGCATCGCGCTGGCGGCCCTGCGCACGCCGCGCATCTCGGTGCTGAAGCTGTTCAACGACAACACCGGTGTCTACGCGCTGAACGCGCTCAAGGTGCTCGAGGATCCGGCGTGGGTCACCCGGCTGACGCAGTCGCTCGGCGAGGTCGAGGCGCTGCGGCTGACGCCGCACGTCGGCAAGGTGTTCCCCGCGGACCAGGTCGCGGAGGCGCACCAGCTCCTGCAGACGAAGGGCGCGACCGGCAAGGTGCTGCTGGCCTGGTGACGCGCGCGGCGGCGCGGCGGCGCGGCGGCGCGGCGCGGCGGATCAGCTCCCGCGCAAGGCGCGGACGATCTCCTCGCGGACGACGGTCGCGAGATCGGCGCCACCGGCCGGCGCGGAGGCGGTGGTGACCACGCTCGCGTGCGGCGCGGGTGCGCAGGCGATGACCGGGCGCGCGGCGCTGCCGATCGGCGGCTGGGCCGGGCTGGCGCCGGCGCTCGCCCC
>DASZXE010000240.1:0-3497 GCA_035546475.1 Kofleriaceae bacterium | reverse complement strand
CGGCGGGCGCCCCGACCGGCGCGTCGGTCGACGCGGTGATCGCCCTGCACGCGTGCGACACGGCCACGTGCGACGCGATCGCGCTCGGCGTGCAGACGCGGGCGACGGTGATCGCGGTGGCGCCGTGCTGCCAGGCGGAGCTCGCGCGCGGCTGGACGGAGCTCGCCGCGGCCGGCGCGGGCGGTGCGTTCGCGCCGATCTGGTCGATGCCGCACCTGCGCCGCGAGCTGGCCGCCGAGGTGACCGACGCGCTGCGCACGCTGCTGCTCCGCGCCGCCGGCTACGAGGTCGCGGCGATCGAGTTCGTGCCCTCGCCGCACACGCGCAAGAACACGCTGATCCGCGCCGTCCGCCGGGGCGCGCCCGATCCTGCGGCGCGCGCGGCCCACGACGAGCTGGTCGCCGCGACCGGCGGCCGCGGCCTCGCGCTGGCCGATCGCCTGGGCTGATCAGCTCGCGGCGTCGTCGGCGTCGTCGGCATCGTCGCCATCGTCGGCATCGTCGTCGTCGGCGGCGACCTCGTCCGCGGCGTCGTCGCCCGCCGCCTCATCCCCCTCCTCCGCCTCCGCGTCGTCACCGGCGTCGTCCTCGTCCTCGTCGCGCTCCGCCGCCGCCTGCGCCTTCAGGATCGCCGCCAGGTGCCGGAACAGCGCCCGCGCCGCGCCCGGCGGCTTGCCGGTCGCCCGCTCGCCCTGCGCGCGGGCGATGAGCTGCGGCAGCTCCTCGTCGACGCCGCCGGGAAAGCCCGCCGCCGCGACGCCGCCGGCGATCATCGTCTCGCGCCACCGCTCCGCGACGTGCAGGTGGCGGCTGTCGCCCGCCCCGGTCGTCTTCACCCGCTCGAGGCGCGCCGCCAGATCCGCCATGTCCTCGCCGCGCAGCGTGCCCGCCAGCTCGCGCTCGGCGCGCCGGCGCGCGCCCGGCGCCGTCACCCGCCGCGCCCGATCGATCGCCGCCCGCAGCCGCTCGCCGACCTCGAGCTTCGGGATCGCCGCGTCGCCCAGCTTCATCAGCGCGCGCGCCAGGTCGGCGGAGCGCTCGCCGGCCCGGCGACGCTCGCCGCGCGCGAGCTGCCGCCGGCTCTGTCGAGGATCGTCCACGGCGCCAACCATACGGCGTCTTTCGCCGGCGCGGGCCGGTCAGCACGACACATCCGCCGCGCGCGGCCGCGGTTGTCGCCGCGCGGCCCGCGACGTACCGTGCCGCCATGTACGCCGCATCGTTCAAGCAGTTCAAGAAGCAGCTCGGTCAGCTCGACCGGTGGCTCGAGGCCGCGGCCTCGCACGCCGCCGAGAAGAGCTTCGACCCCGACCTCTACCTCGGCTTCCGGCTCGCGCCCGACCAGTTCGCGTTCGCGCGCCAGGTCCAGGCCACGTGCGACGTGGCGAAGCTCGCCGCCGCGCGGCTCACCGGCAAGGAGGCGCCGTCGCACCCCGACACCGAGACCACGCTCGACCAGCTCCGCACCCGCGTGCGCGCCGTCATCGAGTACCTCGACGGCCTCGCCGACGACGCCTTCGACGGCGCCGCCACCCGCACGGTCACCCAGCCGCGCTGGGAGGGCAAGACGATGAGCGGCGCCGACTACTTCCTCGAGCACGGCCAGCCCAACTTCTACTTCCACCTCACGCACGCCTACGCGATCCTCCGCCACAACGGCGTGCCGCTCGGCAAGCGCGACTACCTCGGCGCGCTCACCTTCCAGCCGCCCGCCTCCTGAGGCCCCGAGCGCAGCTCGGGCCGGGGTTGTTCTGTGTGGAGATCGGTCCCGAGGTCCCCCTCGGGCCCGATCGATCGACGAGAGGGTTGGCATTCTGGCCAACCCTCCTGAGCGGCGGCCGCCAGCTCGCCCGCGCCCGCGCCGTCGGCGCGGAAGGCCCACGGACGCGCGCGGGCCCCCACGGGCCCCGCGCCGGCGTCGGAGTCAGAGCCGCGGGCCGGCGGCGCGGATCTCGTCGGTCGCCTGCGTCTCGTACTTCTTGAAGTTGTCGCGGAAGAGCACCGCGACCTTCTTCGCCTGCGCGTCGTAGGCGGCCTTGTCGGCCCACGTGTTGCGCGGCACGAGCATCTCGCCGGGGACGCCGGGGCACTCGGTCGGCACCGCGAGCCCGAAGATCGCGTCGGTCACGGTCGCCGCCTTGTCGAGCGCACCCGCGTGGATCGCGTCGACGATCGCGCGCGTGTACTTCAGCTTCATGCGGCTGCCGACGCCGAAGCCGCCGCCCGACCAGCCGGTGTTCACCAGCCACGTCTGCGCGCCGTGACGGCGGAGCCGGTCGGCCAGCAGCGACGCGTACTTCGTCGGGTGCCAGACCAGGAACGGCCCGCCGAAGCACGGCGAGAACGTCGCCTCCGGATCCTTCACGCCGACCTCGGTGCCGGCGACCTTCGCGGTGTAGCCGCTGATGAAGTGGTACATCGCCTGCGCGGGCGTCAGCCTGGCGACCGGCGGCAGCACGCCGAACGCGTCGCAGGTCAGGAAGATGACGTTCTTCGGGTGGCCGCCCACCGCGGGCAGCTTCGCGTTCGGGATGTCGTCGAGCGGGTAGCAGCCGCGCGTGTTCTGCGTGATCGAGACGTCCTTGTAGTCGACGACGCGATCGACCGGGTTGTAGACGACGTTCTCGAGCACCGAGCCGAACTGCAGCGCGTTCCAGATGTCCGGCTCCTGCTCCTTCGACAGGTCGATCACCTTCGCGTAGCAGCCGCCCTCGATGTTGAAGACGCCGGCGTCGCTCCAGCAGTGCTCGTCGTCGCCGATGAGGAGCCGCTTCGGATCGGCCGACAGCGTGGTCTTGCCGGTGCCCGACAGGCCGAACAGGATCGACGTGTCGGAGCCGTCGCGCGCCTGCGTCGCC
Organism: Kofleriaceae bacterium; assembly: GCA_035546475.1. Lineage (GTDB taxonomy): Bacteria > Myxococcota_A > Polyangia > Haliangiales > Haliangiaceae > UBA2376. The sequence goes on along the minus strand of DASZXE010000240.1, from coordinate 639 downwards.
GAGCAGTGCATCGACAGCACGCCCTGCTTCGGCATGAGGTAGTTCATGATCGTGAAGACGCCCTTCTTCATCTCGCCGGCGTAGTCGCTGCCGAGGATCACGAACTCGCGGCGGCCGAACGACAGGTCGATCGACGTCGTCGACGTCATGCCGGCGGTGTGCTTGTTGGCGGGGAAGCCGCCGGCGTTGAAGATCACGTAGTCGGGCGCGCCGAACGTCGCCAGCTCGCCGGCGGTCGGCCGGATGAGCATGTTGCGCATGAACAGCGCGTGGTAGGCGCGCGCGCAGACGACGCGGATCTTGAGCCGGTAGCCCTCGTCCCAGCCGGCGTAGCCGTCGACGACGTAGAGGCGCTCGCGGGTGTTGAGGTAGTCGATCGCGCGCTCGCGGTTGATCGTGAAGCTCTGCGCGTCGAGCTTGATGTTCACCTTGCCCCACCAGACGTCGTCCCTGACCTCCGGCTCGTCGACGACCCGCTTGTCGTCGGGGCTGCGGCCGGTCTTCTTGCCCGAGTAGGCGACGAGCGCCCCGGTCGAGGAGATGGCCGAACCCTTCTCGTGGCGGAGAGCGGCCTCGTAGAGGAACGCCGGCGTCGCGTTGCGGTGGATCTCGGCGCCCGAGATGCCGTGGGCATCGAGG
>DASZXE010000239.1:0-2819 GCA_035546475.1 Kofleriaceae bacterium | reverse complement strand
AGTAGCGGGGGCAGGATTTGAACCTGCGACCTTCGGGTTATGAGCCCGACGAGCTACCAGGCTGCTCCACCCCGCAATGGGTGGCGCTGGAGACCAGCGCGAGGGGTTAGATGCCATGGACACGGGCGCGCGTCAAGCGCGGCGGTGCGAAGATCGGCGAGCGGTCGGGCGCGGAGGCGACATGCTGGCGCCGCGGCGGCGCCGGAGCCGGAGCCGTCAGGGGGCGGTCAGGGTGCCGCCGTGGAGGAGCTGCGTCACGCGGTGCGAGACGCCGCTGTCGTCGGTGAGGTCGGCGGCGAAGGTGCCCACGGGCGCCATGCCGTCGAGGGTCGCCGAGGCGCCGTCGCCGGACCAGAGGATGGCCTGCTTGCCGCCGGCGTACGACACGAGCCGCAGCGACTCGGCATGGTGATCGCCGGCGTCCGTCGCGCTCCACAGGATCAGCGCGTCGGGGCCGGTCTCGTCCACGATCGAGCCCTGCAGCGCCCACCGGGTGCCGTCGCCGGTCCAGGTCGCGAGCTGCTCGCGGTGGGAGTCGCCGTTGTCGATGACCTCGAGGACCGCCCGCGAGGCGTCGCCGTCGCGGCAGACGAAGAGGCTCGCCGCACCGGTGCGGTCGGCCACGACGAAGTCGCCGTTCGACACGCCGCGGTCGTCGCAGGCCGTGAGGTCGAGCGAGTCGAGCGCGGCCGGCGACGACGACGGCGCGGCGGGCGTCACGGGCGCCGGCGTCGCCGCCTTCCCGGAATGGCAGGCGGGGACGAGCACGACGACGAGGAAGAGCGAGCGGCGCATGGCGCGACACGCTACTCCCGTCGCGACCGCGCCGCCAGAATGGCCGGCCCACGGTTGGACGGGCGGCGTCGGCAGGCTTGCGCGGACAGAGGGCCGGACAGCGCGGACGGCGGCGCGGGCGGCGTCGGCAGGCTTGCGCGGACAGAGGGCCGGGCGGCGCAGGCGGCGCAGGCGGCGCGGCTGCCGGATGCGGGCGGCGCCGAGCGGCGCGGGCGGAGCGGGCCGAGCGGCAGCAACGCGCCGCCGCTCCTCGCCGAGGCCGTCGCAGATGGCGTCCCGGGGCGCGGCGGCGGTCAGTTGCCGGTCCAGGTGACGCGGGGGGCGGCGAAGTTCAGGTAGAACCACCAGCCGACGACGCCGGCGTTGGTGTCCTTGTCGCTGAAGCTGGCGCAGTTCTGGTCGGCGCCGGGCGGGTCGCCGCCGGGCAGGAGGATCGACAGGGGCTTGCCGCCGATGAGCGGCAGGGTCGCCGGCAGGATCGTCGTGTTGGCGTCGGCCTCGCTGATGAAGCCCATCAGCAGGCCGTTCAGGATGGTCTGCGCCGGGTTGCCGCTGTAGGTCGCCGCGATGCGCGCGTCGTGCAACGGCACCTGCACGCCCGACAGGGTGATCGTCAGGCTCACCGGCGAGGTCACGAAGCACGGGCCCGACGGCGTCGTGATCGCCGGGTTGTAGACGGTCGGCATCGTGTGCACCGTGCTCGCCACCGTCGACAGGCAGGTGCCCGCCGGCATGTTCGTCGACTGGGTGAGCACCGGCAACTGGGTGCCGGGCCCGCAGCTCGGGTTCGCGAACGGCGTCGTGCAGCGCGCGAAGTGGAACTCGAGCATCTGGCCGGCGCCGCTCTGCGCCAGCGGGCGGAAGACCAGCGTCGGCGACAGGTCGAGCACGCCGTCGCCGTCGGCGTCGCCCTGGATGTTCATCTGGATCTGCGGGTTCACCGCGAAGCCGCCCACCGGCTGGTCGGTCACGTCCGCGCAGCCGACCAGCGGCACCACGAAGACGTGCGGGTCGCGGAGGTCGAGATCCGACATCCGGAAGGCGGTCGGCTGCAGCGTGCACGCGTTCGTGCAGGCGTCGCCGTTGACGAGGTTGCCGTCGTCGCACTGCTCGCCGGCCTCGAGGAGGCCATTGCCGCAGCGAGGAAGGCAGTCACTGTCATTGAGGCTGTTGGCGCCGGCCGGGCAGCAGCCGTCGCCGTTCATCGGCGCGTTGATCGGCGAGAAGCTGCACGCGGCCGTGCAGGTGCCGGCATTGATGATGTGGTCACTCGTGCAGACCATGCCGTCCGTGCAGACTGCCGGGCACTTGCCGGGCCCGGCGGCGATGCCGGTGTCGCACGTCTCGCCCTGATCGACCTGGCCATTGCCGCAGCCGGGGAGACAGTCATTGTCCGTCGCCGGCGTCGCGCCGGGCGGACAGCAGCCGTCGCCGTCCTGGGCGTCGACGACCTGCGTGTTCGTGCACACCGCGGCGCAGGTGCCGCCGCCGACCAGCGTGTCGGTCGTGCAGGTGAAGCCGTCGTTGCAGTCGGTCACGCAGGCGCCCGCCATGCCGGCCGGGATCGCGGTGTCGCAGCGCTCGCCGGCCTCGACGATGCCGTTGCCGCACGCGACCGGGCAGTCGGCGTCGGTGAGGCTGCTGGCGCCCGCCGGGCAGCAGCCGTCGCCGGCCACCGCCGCCGTGATCGGCGAGTGCTCGCAGGTCGCGAGGCAGCCGGAGCCGGACAGGACGTCGGTCGTGCAGGCCTGCTGATCGTCGCAGTCGGTCGGGCACGCGCCCGGCATGCCGGCGGCGATGCCGGGATCGCAGACCTCGCCGACCAGCGGATTCAGGACGCCATTGCCACAGGTGAAGTGGCAGTGATCGTCACAGACCATGTCGACGTCGAGATTGCCATCGTCGCAGTCCTCGCCGGGGTCGAGCTGGCCGTCGCCGCAGATGTAGATCGGCGCGTCGGGGCCGGCGGCGTCGGCGGGGGCGCCGGCGTGGTCGCCGCCGCAGCCGGCCAGCGCGCCGCCGAG
>DASZXE010000238.1:0-19629 GCA_035546475.1 Kofleriaceae bacterium | reverse complement strand
CGCGAGCGCGCCCGCGACGCCGACGACGATCGCGACGCGCGTCCCGCGGTCCATCACCGCGGCCCTCACTTGCACGCCGCCCGGGCCGCGCCCTCGGTCAGGAACGTGCGCGTCGTGTCCTTGACCAGCTTGTTGCCCTTGAACTGCAGGCGGCGGATCGTCTGCGTCCCGTCGTCGGCGCTCCACCACTGCAGGAGCACCGGCGCCTTCGCCAGCCGCCGCGGATCGCCTTCCTCCTTGCAGCCGGGGAGGAACCAGGTCGCGCCGCGCCCGTCGGGGTCGTAGTAGGTGAGCCACGACAGCCGGTCGCCCGCGGCCCCGACCGAGGCGTAGCGGGTGCGCGCGGCCTCCGCGGCCGCCTGCTTCGCGGCGATCGTCGCCGGCCCGAACGCCTTCGCCCACGCGGCGAGCTTCTCGCACACGCGCGCGCGCGCGTCGGGCAAGGTCATCGCCTCGTCGCCGAGGTTCGACCGGATGCGCACCGCCAGCGTCGGCGGCGTGCCGCCGGCGAGCGCGGCGTCGACGGCCGCGCTGCAGGTGGCGGCGACCTTGCCGAAGCTGGTCGCGAGCTGCTCGCTGACCTCGCCGGGCGCGATCGTCGCCGACATCGCGAGGTCGGTCCCCGCCTCGGCGATCGCCGCGCCCGCCTGCACCGCGCCCCGCCACTGCGCGTAGTCGCGGCAGCGATCGCCGGCCTGCGCGAACGGGTACGGCTCGCTGCCGTCGATGACGTCGTCGGGCTTCATGCCGGCGGCGGCGAGCCGCCGGACGACGTCGACACACTCGCTCGCCGGCCGCGCGAGGTACGACGCCGCGCGGTCGCCCTCCGACCTCGCGGTCGCGATCGCGGCCGTGAACTGGCGGAGCTGGAGCAGGAGCGCGTCGCGGTCGTCGCCGGCACGGGCCGGGTGGGGCGCGGCGGCGCCGAGCAGGGCGGCGGCCGCCAGGACGGCGGACCGCGCAGCGCGTGGCGCCGGGCACGGCCGGCGGCGCGGGGACGGGGCGGGACAGGAGACGGAGGACGAGGCGGGCATGGGCATCCTTTCGCGGACCGCGAACGGTCCGTTTCACTGGTTGCCCCCGCCTATCGGCGGCACCGTCCGCCGGTTGCGTGCCCGCCCGCCCGCCTCTCTGCCGACCCGCGGGATCGACCTCGCCGGGCGGCGAGAATCCGACGGCCGTGGTGTCGGCCGTCGCTCCCCCTGTCAGGAATTCGACAGGTCACCCGGCCGTCGGCTAGCGTCGACGTGATCGTCGGCGCGCTCCCGCTGTCCTGTTTTCCCGTGGCGATCGACTTCCAAATGGCGCGGTGCGTGCAACAGTGGCCACGCCGTCGGGTGGAATTCCCGCGAAGGGCTCGTCGTCGGACGGCCACAGAGAAGCGCATGCGAGGAGCCCCTGCAGCGAAGGACCGTCCGTCAGCCGACCGCGCGACGACCGCGGCGCCCGCCGCCGCGGCCGGCTTCGACGCGCTGGTCCTCGCCGGCCCCGAGGCGCACGAGCCGTCGGTGTGCGGGCTCACGCTGTCGGAGCGCGCGCGCCGGGTGGCGGTGCGCGCGGGCGCCGAGCGCGTCGCGATCGTGCGTGCGCCCGCCGACGCCGCGCCGCTGACCGCCGGCGATCGGCCGCTGCTCGTCCTCGACGCGCGCGAGCAGGTCGTCCACACGCCGCTCGTCAGCGGCCTGCGAGACGCGCACGCCCTGCGCGGACGCAGCCGGATCGCGGTCGATCCTGCGCGCCCGACCGAACCGGCCGGCGCCGCGCTGCTGTCCGGCGACGAGCGCCGCGCCTACGTGGCCGCGCTGCGCGACGGCGCTCCCTCGCTCGACGCGCTGGCCGCCGGCTGGCTCGCCGGCGGCGCCGCCGACGCCGTCCCGCACGGCGAGCTCGCCCGCCATCCCGCGCGCACCCGCGCCGAGCGGCGCGCCGCGACCCGCTTCCTCTTCCGGCTGGTCCGCAAGCCGCAGGACACCCCGCTCATCCGGCTGGTGAACCGGCGGGTGTCGTACCCGTTCACGCGCCTGCTGCTGCCGACGCCGATCACGCCCAACATGATCTCGGTCGTCGTCTTCTTCATCGGCGCGTTCGGCTGCTGGCTGGTCTCGCAGGCGGGCTACCGGCCGGCGCTCGCCGGGACGGCCGTCGTCCTGTTCGCCGGCTACCTCGACGGCTGCGACGGCGAGCTCGCGCGCCTGCGGCTGGAGAGCAGCAAGCTCGGCGCGTGGATCGACACCATCGCCGACGAGGTGACGACGATCCTGTTCATCGTCGCCGCCGGCCTGCACCTCTACCACGACCACCCGCAGCCGGCGTTCGCCGCGGCGGTCGTGGTCTCGACCGCGTGCGCGCTCCTCAGCGTCTACGTCATCTACTACTACCTGATCGTCGTCGCCCGCTCGGGCAACAGCCAGGACTACCCGAGCGCGCCCGGCGGCCGCCTCGACCTGCTGCGGATGGTCATCAAGCGCGACTTCATCAACCTCGCCGCGGTCGGGCTGGCGGCGGCGGGGCTGATGACGCTCATGACCGTGCTGCTCGACCTCGGCGCGATCGTCACCGCCGCGATCCTCTTCCCCCAGCACGTCGCGCTGCGCCTGTCGCGCCGCCGCGAGCGTGCGCAGGCGGTGGCCACCAGCGCCACGGCCCTCCTCGATCCCGCGGGTCCCAGCGACCTCGGCTAACGCACCCTGGACCTAGAGCAGCACATCATGATCAAGCAGGCCGTCATCCTCGCCGCCGGAACCGGCAGTCGCATCCGCAACGGCAGCCACGACCTGCCCAAGCCGCTCCACGAGGTGAGCGGCACGCCGCTGGTCAAGCGCACGATCCTCACGCTCGCGGCCGCCGGCATCGAGCGGGTCACGATCGTGATCGGCTTCATGGGCGAGCGGATCCGCGAGGCGGTCGCCGGCGACCCGGCGTACGCGCGGGCCGGCGTGACGGTCGGCTTCGTCGAGAACCCGAGCTACCAGCTCGCCAACGGCGTGTCGGTGATCGCCGCCGGCCGCGTGGTCGACGGGCCGTTCGTGCTGTCGATGTCGGACCACGTCTACGACGCCGCGCTGCCCCGGCTGGTCGCGGGCGCCGACCTCGCGCGCGCGGACCTCTACCTCGCCGTCGACCGCCGCGTCGACGAGGTCTACGACCTCGACGACGCCACCAAGGTGCGCACCGCCGGCGACCGGATCGTCGACATCGGCAAGACGCTCGACGACTACGACTGCATCGACTGCGGCGTGTTCGCGGTCACGCCGCGGCTGGTCGCGGCGCTCGAGCGCGTGCGCGGCGAGCGGGGCGACTGCTCGCTGTCCGACGGCGTGCGCGAGCTGGCCCGGCGCGGGCGGGCGGCGGTCGTCGACATCGGCCACGCCTTCTGGCAGGACGTCGACACGCCGGAGGCGCGCGTGCGGGCCGAGGAGCAGCTCCTCCACCGCGAGGCGCCGGCGATGCCGGTGCCGGTGCGGACGGCGCACGTCCCGGTGCGGGCCGCCAGCGGCGGCTGACCCGCGCCAGGCGGGCCGCGGTCAGGCGGTCACGCGGTCAGGCGGTCAGGCGCGCGAGCAGGTACGGCATCGCCGCCGCCAGCGTGTCGAACACCGCGTCGTGGAGGCCGGCGCCCTCGACCTCGCGCTCGGTCGCCGCGCCGTAGCCGGTGCGGACCAGCACGCTGCCGCAGCCCGCGGCCCGCGCGGCGCCGAGGTCCGAGGCCTTGTCGCCGACGAGGAACGAGCGGCCGAGGTCGAGGCCGTGGTCGCGCGCGGCGCGCAGGAGCAGCCCGGGCGCCGGCTTGCGGCAGTCGCAGACCACGCGCAGCGCGGTCACCCGGGCCTCGGGATGGTGCGGGCAGTGGTAGGTCGCGGCGAGGACCGCCGGCGCGAGCAGCGCGGCGATCCGCGCGCCGACCGCGGCGAGGTCGGCCTCGCCGTACAGCCCGCGCGCGATGCCGGCCTGGTTGGTGACGACCACCACCGGGATGCCCGCCGCGTTCGCCTGCGCGATCGCCCCGGCGACGCCGGCGACGAGCCGCACGTCCTCGGGCCGGTGGAGGTACGCGATCTCCTCGTTGACGACGCCGTCGCGATCGAGGAACAGCGCCGGCCGCGAGCGCGGGTCAGCCACGAGCGAACAGCGCCGCCTCGGTCCACTCGCAGAGGATGTGACCGACGAGGATGTGGCACTCCTGGATGCGCGCCGTCACCGTCGACGGCACGGCGACGAGCACGTCGGCGAGCTCGCCGAGCTTGCCGCCGCCCGCGCCGGTCAGCGCGATGAGCGACACGCCCAGCTCCGCCTTGAGCCGCGCGGCGGCGACGACGTTGGCCGACGTGCCGCTGGTCGACAGCGCGATGGCGACGTCGCCGGGCCGGGCGTGCGCGCGCAGGAGCCGCGCGAAGAGCTGCTCGTACGCGTAGTCGTTCGAGATCGCCGTCACGGTCGACGTGTTGGCGTGCAGCGCCAGCGCCGGCAGCGGCGCGCGGTCGAAGCCGTAGCGGCACTCGAGCTCGGCGGCCAGGTGCTGCGCGTCGGCGGCCGAGCCGCCGTTGCCGAAGAAGATGGCCTTGCCGCCGCCCCGGTAGCAGGCGGCCATCAGCTCGGCGGCGCGGCCGATCTCGGGCGACAGCTCGAGCAGGTGCTGCTTCACCTGCAGGCTGTTGCGGATGGCGGCGAGGGAGAAGGCGGTGGCGTCGTTCATGGTGGAGGTCTCGTGGCGGTCAGGTGGGCCTCGAGCTGGGCGTAGCTCGCAGGTGAGCCGAAATCGATGAAGGTGCCGTGCAAGCGGAGGGCCCGGACGTCGGCGCCGGCGGCGAGCAGGCCCGGGATGGTCTCGGCCTCGAGCGAGACCGCGCGGCCGGCGGGGATCGAGGCGATGGTGTCCGGCTCGACGACGTAGGCGCCGGCATTGATCCAGCCTGGGTGCCCGCCGCGCGCCGGATCCTTCTCGCGGAAGGCGTGGACGCGGTCGGCGTCGTCGAGCTCGAGGGTCCCGTAGCGGCCGGCGTCGGCGACGTGCTGGGCCGCGATCGTGAGCGTCGCGCCGTGCCGCCGGTGGGCCGCCAGCAGCGCGCGCGGCTCGAGCTCGACGTAGGTGTCGCCGTTGAGCAGCAGGCTCGGCGCGGTCGCGAGCGCGGCGGCGTGGCGGAGCGCCCCCGCGGTGCCGAGCGGCGCCGGCTCGACGGAGCAGGTCACGGTCAGGTCGGGCCAGCGCGGCGCGAGCACCTCCGCGACGTGGGCCTCGACCTGGTCGTGCAGGTGGCCGAGCAGGAGCGCGAGCCGGCGGACGCCCTGGCCGTGGAGCTGCTCGACCAGCACGTCGAGGAACGGCCGGCCGCCGACCGGCGCGAGCACCTTCGGGCGATCCGACACGACCGGCCGCAGCCGGGTCCCGAAGCCGCCGGCGAGCACGAAGACCTGGACGCCGGCGATGGAGGCGGCGCCCGCCGGGCCCGGCTCGCTCATCGCGCGCCCGCGCCGAACAGGCCGTCGCTCTCCGCCGACAGCGCCTGCTCGGCGACCTCCCACGTCTGCATGCCCGCGTGATCGAGCACGAACGGCACCGGCTGCGCGCCGAGCTCGGTCAACGCCGCGCTCACCTTCCCCTTCTTCATGAACGGCGTGTAGAAGAGGAAGAAGCCGCCGCCGCCGGCGCCGAGCACCTTGCCGCCGATCGCGCCGGCGCCGCGCCCGGCCGCGTACAGCTCGTCGAGGTACGGCGTCGCCGTCCCCGGGTTCATCCGCTTCTTGTTCTCCCAGCAGAGGTGGAGGAGCTCGCCGAAGCGCCGCATCTGGCCCTTCAGCAGGCACCGCTCCAGCTCGCGCGTCAGCTCCTTCATCTCCGCGAGCGCGCGCATCGTGTCGGGCCGCGCCTGCCGGTAGAAGTCGACCTGCGTCGCGACGATGTCCGTCGAGCTGCGCTGCTTGCGCGTGTAGAAGAGCTGCACGTGGTAGGTGAGCTCCTCGAGGATCCACGGCTCGACCCGCAGCGGGATCACCGTCGTCGCCCCGTCGCCGGCGGAGAACTCCATGTAGTTCATGCCGCCGAACACCGCGGCGTAGTGGTCCTGGCGGCCGACCGCGCGGCCGAGGTCGTCGTGCTCGACGGTGTAGGCGATCGCGGCCATCTCGTAGCGGCCGAGCCCGAGGTTGAAGGCGCGGTTGACCAGGCCGACGATCAGGGCCGAGATGGCGCCCGAGCTGCCGAGGCCGGTGCCGGGCGGCGCGTCGGAGTGGAGGTAGAGGTTGAGGCCGCGCGGCGGGGCGAGCCGGGCGATGACCGCGCGCAGGAAGCGCAGGCTGTCGCCCTCGTGGATCTCGGCGCCGAGCTCGTAGCGGACCATCTCGTCGTACTCGAGCGAGAAGATGTGGACCTCGGCGTCGGCGCGCACCTCGAGCGCGCCGTAGATGTACATGCCGATCGTCGTCGACAGCACGCAGCCGCCGTGGAGGTCGCAGTACGGCGACACGTCGGAGCCGCCGCCGGAGAACGACACCCGCAGCGGGGCCTTGCCGCGGATCAGCATCAGGCCGCCTCGGGGCGCGGCTGGCCCGGCGTGTACGGCGGCGGCGCGCCGTCGCTGGCCGACAGGCCCGCGCGCAGGCGGTCGTGCATCGCGACGTGGAGCGCGCCGACCCGCGGCCAGCTCGTCTCCTCGCCGAACTTGAGGATGCGCGCCCGCATCTGCTCGGCGTGGGCCTGGTCGGTGAGGAGCCGCGCCAGCCCGGCCGCCCACGCGCGGCGGTCGTACGGGTCGACGAGCAGGTCGGTCGAGATGCTCTCGGCGACCTCGTCGAACTTCGAGATCCGCGAGCAGAGCATCAGCTTGCCGATGCCGGCGGTCTGGTGGACGACGCCCGACACCGAGCTGTAGTCCTGGCGGTACGGCATCGCGACCACGTCGGCCGCGCTGTACATCGTGGGCACCTCCTCCTCGGGGACGTAGTCGCCCCACAGGCGCGCGCGCAGGCCGAGCAGCTTGATGCGCGTGCGCAGGTAGCCCATGTAGAAGCGGGTATAGAACACCTTCAGCCGGGTGTAGCCGCCGATGTAGAGGAAGGCGTCGGGCAGCTCACGCTGCAGCCGGGCGAAGCTGGACAGGAGCCCGTCGACGCCCTTGCCGAGCCAGATGAAGCCGAAGAACATGACGACCCGGGCGTCGGTCGGGATGCCGAGCTTCCGCTTGCTCTCGATCGGATCGCGGCGCTCGACCGGCTTCGAGCCGTGGGCGATGATCGCGATCTTGCCGGGGTCGATGCCGCGGGCGATCAGGTCCTCGCGCATGCGGGCGCTGTGGACCTGGAAGCAGGCGACGTGCTCGGCGCACGCGCGATCGAAGGCGGCGATCGTGCGGCCGGGCGTGTAGGCCGACCGCCAGCGCTCGGGATAGACGGAGTGGGTCGTCACGATCGGCCGGACGCCGGCGGCGGCGAGGCCCGCGCACAGCCGCGGGAAGCGGTTGTCGGCGCCGAACAGGTCGTTCGAGTACTGCAGGTAGGCGAGGTCGACCTTGGCGGCGCGGGCGGCGGCGACGATCTTGTCGACGTAGTCGTCGCGCCGGCTCCAGCAGGGGATGGCCTGGAAGCGCTCGTTGTCGGCGGCGGCGGTGTTGCCCTCGCCGAGGACGACCTGCTGGCCGGGCCGGTGGGCGGCGATGCCGCCGATCAGGTTGTCGGTGTAGTGCGCGTGGCCGAGGTGGTTCGGCCAGAAGTTCGTGATGTGGGCGATCCGCACCGCGGGTTCACTTACCACGCGACCCGCGCGTGAGGAGGGCCGGCGCCAGCGCCAGCGCCATCGAGATGCAGGCGACCTCGCCCAGGATCGCGGCCAGGCCGAAGCTGCGGATGCCGCCGTTGGCGGAGAACAGGAGCGAGCCGTAGCCGACCATCGTCGTGTAGGAGCAGAGCAGCACCGCGGCGCCGGTGGTGGCGAGCAGCGGCCGCGCCGCGAGGTCGGGCTGGTCGCGGTGGCGGGCGGCGAGGTTGACCGCGTAGTCGACGCCGATGCCGATCGTGAGCGGCAGCGCGATGAGGTCGAGGAAGTGGACGCGCAGCCCGGCGGCCGCGCACAGCGCGATCATCGTGACCAGGCCGGCGCCGGCGCAGGCGAGCGTGATCGCCGCCTCGCGGCCGAGACCGACGATGACGATGACCATGACGATCGAGCCGAGCAGCGCGAGCACGATGACGATCGGGCCGTCGTGACTCATCGTCTTCAGGATGTCGGCGATGACGAGCGGCTCGCCGCCGACGATCACGCCGGGCGGCAGCAGGAGGCGGCGGACCTCGTCGGCGAAGGCGACCCGGTCGCCGACGACCCAGGTCGAGAAGCGCGGCGAGCCCTTGGCGAGGATGAGCCGGCCGACCTCGCCGTCCTTCTCGGTGAACGGCGCCAGCAGGATCGGCGGCACGTCGGCGAACGTGAGCGGGCGCAGGTCGTCCGGCGGGCGGACCTCGGCGAGCTCGGCGCGCTCGTCGTCGGACAGGAGCTGGAGCGCGTCGCTGTCGAGGAGCGTGCGCAGCTCGGCGAGCACCGCCAGCCGGCGGTCCTGATCGGCGGGGACGAAGTCGCTGGCCGCGCGCAGCTCGGTGAACAGCTCGCGGCCCGGCGGCCGCCGCGCGGCGTCGGTGCGCAGGAGCGCCAGCAGGAGGTCGGCCTCGGCTGGCGTGTCGGCGGCGAACACGACCTGGTTCGACAGGCCGGAGAACATGGCGGTGCCGAACGCGGCGCGCAGCCGGTCGTCGAGGCGGCGGGTCGCGCGGATCGGCGCGTTGTCCGACTGCAGGTCGCGCCAGTCCTTGAGGAACGGATCGGACGCGAGGTAGTGGACGGCGACGCCGGTCGCGACGGCGGTGACCGCGGCGACCGCGAGGATCACCGGCGTGGTGCGGCCAGGCCACAGGCGCGCGAGCACGCGGCCGAGCGTCGGCGGCCGGACGGCGCGGATCCGGCCGGCGCGCGCGAGGACGCACAGGCCGGCCGGCAGCACGGTGAACGTGCCGACCCACGCGGCGAACATGCCGAAGCCGGCGATCGTCCCGAAGTGGCGGAAGCCGCGGAAGTCGGTCACCACCAGCGACGCGTACGACGCGACCGCGGTGAGGGTGGCGGCCAGCGTGCCGCGCACCGCGCCGGCCAGCGCGCGGGCGAGGCTGTCGGTGGTGGCGCCACCGGCCCGCACCTCGTCGAGGTAGCGGGCGAGCAGCACCAGGCCGGCGTTGATGCCGTTGCCGACGACGATCGCGGTGAGGAAGGCGCTCATCAGATCGAGCTGGCCGATCGCGACCCAGGTGAAGGCGAAGGTCACCATCACCGCGACGGTCAGCGCCCACAAGGACGCGCCGACCGCGAACGGCGACCGGTAGTAGAGGAGGAGCGCGGCGGCGACCAGGATCACCGTGATCGCGGCGGCCAGCAGCATCCCGTCGAGGACGGCGTCGTGCTCGTAGACCGAGACGGTGACGGTGCCGGTGATGCCGACGGAGAAGCCGGGGATCTCGGCGCGGGTGGCGGCGATCGCGCGGTGGATCGCGGCGAGCAGCCGGTGGCCATCGGCCGCGTCCGACGACGAGAAGGCGGTCTGGACGATCAGGAGCTGGAGCGTGCCGTCCTTGGAGATCCAGGCGCCCGGGTTGGCGGCCTTGGCCTTCGCCTCGGCGAGCCGCGCGCGCAGCTCGTCGAGCTTGTGGTCGGCGGCGGCCGCCTGCGGATCGTCGTCGTCGAGATCGACGTAGAGCGGGTTGGCCTCGGCGCGCGCGCGGGCGATGCGGGCCCGCAGGGCATCGCGGGCCGCCTCCAGATCGGCCGTCGAGACGAACAGGAAGCGGTGCTCCCAGAAGAAGCGGCGCGCCTCCGCCTCGTCGGCGGTGACGGTCGCGACCAGCGCCGGATCGATCGCGCGCAGCCGGGTGGCGAGCGCGGCCGCCGCCCGCTCGCGGACGTCGCGGTCGCGGGCCTCGACGGCGAGGAAGACGCTGCCGAACGCGCGGGCGCGCGCCTGCAGCACCTCGAGGTCGCGGACCGAGCGGACCGTCGGCGGCAGCAGGCTCGCCATGTCGGAGCGGACCGGCAGCCGCGCGGCGACGAGCGCGCAGGCGACCGCGACCACGACCGAGCCGGCGAGGATCCAGCCGCGGCGGCGATCGATCCACCGCGCGTAGCGGAGGGCGCGCGGGTGGGCGGCGTCCAGCGGGATCGGCGACGCCTCGGCTGGCTGGCTCGTCCGCAAGGGCGCCGCAGGCTAGCACGGGCGCGTGGACCGGCAGCGCCGCGCCGCGGGCGGACGCCGCCGGGCCGCGGCCTCGCCTGTTATGGTCCCGCCGGTGCCCGACGCCGCGGTCAAGCAGTCGATCACGCGCGGGCTGCGCTGGGTCGGGGCGGCGGCCACGGCGGTCGCCGCGCTCGACGTCGTCGCCGTCATCCTGATCCTGCGCTACTGGCTGTCGGCGGAGGACTACGGCACCGCCACCGTCGTCGTCACCCTGTTCGGCGCGATCGAGCTGGCGGCGGAGCTCGGGCTGTCGGCGGCGGTCATCCAGCGCGACGACCACACCGACGACCGGCTGTCGACGGTCTTCTGGCTCAACCTGATGGCGGGCGCCGTCTTCTACCTGGCGATCTGGCTCGCCGCGCCGGCGCTCGCCCGCGCCCATCACGAGCCGATCGTCGAGACGCTGTTCAAGGTCTACGGCATCAACCTGCTGCTCAAGGCCGCCTACGGCACCCACCAGGCGCTCCTCAAGCGGCAGCTCCGCTTCAAGGAGCTGTCGATCGTCCGCATCGTCGCCAACCTGACCGACTTCACCGTCCGCATCGTCACCGCCGCCACCGGCTACGGCCTCTGGTGCCTCGTCCTCGGCACGCTCGCCCGCTCGCTGGTCTACGCGATCGGCGTGCCGATCGCCGCCCGCTGGCGCCCGCGGTTCGTCTTCCGCCCGCGCGACGCCTGGCCGTACCTGGCGTTCGGCGCGCGCGCCTCCGCCGGCGAGTTCCTCTTCCAGCTCTACTCCAACCTCGACTACCAGGTCGTCGGCATCTTCTTCGGCTCCGCCGCGGTCGGCGTCTACCGGGCCGCGTACGAGCTGGTGCTCGAGCCGGTCCGCTTCGTCTCCGGCGCGGTCACCGGCGTCGCGTTCCCCGCGTTCGCCCGGCTGCGCACCGATCGCGCCGCGGTGATCGATCAGCTCGTCCGCTTCGTCCGCCAGAACCTGATCGTCGTGCTGTCGCTGGTCGGGCTCATCCTGGTCACCGCCGAGCAGGCGCTCGCCGTCATCATCAAGCCGGAGTACGCGGTGGCGGCGTCGTCCGCGCGCGTGCTCGCCATCGTCGGCGTCCTGCGCGCGCTCAGCTTCCTCGGGCCGCCGCTGCAGGACGGCCTCGGCCGGCCCGAGCTGTCGCTGCGCTATCAGCTCGTCGCCGCGACCGTGCTGACGACCCTGTTCGCCGGCTTCGCCTGGCTGCTCGGCGACCGGCTCGGCTACTTCTCGGTCGCGCTGGCGTGGGCGGTCGGCTACCCGATCGCCTTCTTCGTGCTGGGCGCGCAGATCCTCTTCCTGCTCGAGCTGCGGCTCGGGTACCTCCTGGCGCGGATCGCCGACATCGTCGTCGCGGTCGCGGTCGGGACCGGCGCCGGGCTGGTCGCGCGCAGGCTCGTCCGTGGCCTCGCGCCGCCCACGCAGCTCGCGGTGATGGCGGCGGTGACGGTCGCCGGCATCGGCCTCGGCTTCCTCGCCTTCGCGGCGCGGCGCCGCCGGGGTTGACTTGGCCCGTCCGCTCGGATACCCCAAGCAACCCCATGAAGGCCGTGAATCCCGGCGGTTGGCGTCCATCCCGCGGTCTCGCGTCCCTCGTCCTCGTCGGTGCGGCGGTGGCCGCGCTGGCGGCCGGCGGCTGCGAGCGCAAGCGCAACCAGTCGACCCGCAGCGGGCCCTCGGCCGGCACGTCCACCGGCACGATCGTCATCGGCCACTACGGCTCGATGACCGGCGCGCAGGCGACGTTCGGCCAGTCGACCGACAACGGCATCCAGCTCGCGGTCGCCGAGCGCAACGCCGCCGGCGGCGTCAAGGGCCGCAAGGTGTCGGTGAAGACGCTCGACACCGAGGGCAAGGCGCAGGAGGCGGGCGCGGCGGTGACCCGCCTCATCACGCAGGACCACGTCGTCGCGCTGCTCGGCGAGGTCGCGTCGACCCTGTCGCTCGCCGGCGGCGAGGTCGCGCAGCACTACAAGGTGCCGATGATCACGCCGTCGTCGACGAACGAGGCGGTCACCCAGATCGGCCCGATGATCTCGCGGGTCTGCTTCGTCGACGGCTTCCAGGGCTACGTCTCGGCCAAGTTCGCCCACGACGACCTCAAGGCGGCGAAGGTCGCCATCTTCTACGACCAGGCCAACGACTACTCGATCGGCCTCGCCAAGAACTTCCGGTCGGCGTTCACCGGGATGGGCGGCACCATCTCGACCGAGCAGACCTACAAGGCGGGCGACTCCGACTACGCCTCGCAGCTCGCGACCATCCGCGACTCGAACCCCGACGCGATCTTCCTGCCCGGCTACTACACCGACGTCGCCAGCATCATCCGCCAGGCGCGCAAGCTCGGCATCGACGCCAAGGTGCCGTTCCTCGGCGGCGACGGCTGGGACTCGGCCAAGCTCGAGGAGCTGGGCGGCGACGCCGTCGAGGGCAGCTACTACTCGAACCACTACAGCCACGAGGACACCCGGCCCGAGGTGCAGAACTTCGTCGCCGCCTACAAGGCGAAGTACGGCGCGGTGCCCGACGCGCTGGCGGCGCTCGGCTACGACGCCGCCCGCGTGCTGTTCGACGCGATGGACCGCGCGCCGTCGCTCGACGGCGAGACGCTCGCGAAGGCGATCGCCGAGACCAAGGAGTTCAAGGGCGTGACCGGCCTCATCACGATGGACGAGAACCGCAACGCGCGGAAGCAGGCGGTCATCCTGCAGATCCAGCACGGCCAGCCGACCTTCGTGACCTCGATCGCGCCGCCCTGACGGATCGGCGCCACGGCCCGTGTCCGGCTTCCTCGAGATCCTCGTCAACACGCTGGCGCTGGGCAGCCTGTATGCCCTGATCGCGCTCGGCTACACGCTCGTCTACGGCGTCCTCCGCTTCATCAACTTCGCCCACTCCGACGTCGTCACCTGGGGCGCGTGGATCGGGCTGACGGTGGCGACCTCGCTCGGCTGGGCGGCGACCAGCGCGCCGGCGTTCGGGCTGCCGGCGGTGATGCTGGTCGCGATGGTCGCGTGCGGCGTGATGGGCTACGCGATCGAGGCGCTCGCCTACCGGCCGCTCCGGCGCGCGCCGCGGCTGAACGTGCTCATCACGGCGATCGGCGTGTCGTTGTTCCTGCAGAACCTCGGGCAGCTCGAGCACGTGCACGCGAAGGTGCACGGCGTCGGCTTCACCTTCAGCCTGTTCGGCACCCAGCCGGGTGACCTCAAGGGGCTCGTCTCCGACCAGGCGCTGTTCCACGTCGGCCAGCTCGCGGTGCCGACCGTCGACGTCGTGGTGGTCGCGATCGCGGTCGTGCTGGTGCTCGCGCTGCAGTGGCTCATCTTCCGCACGCGGCTCGGCCAGGCGATGCGCGCGGTGTCGTTCGACGAGCGGGTCGCGGCGCTGATGGGCATCGACGTCAACCGGGTCATCTCGATCACGTTCGTCATCGGCTCGATGCTGGCGGCCGCCGGCGGCGTGCTGTTCGCGGCGCGGCGCGACAACATCCCGCAGACCGCCGACACGACGTGGGTGCTGCTCGGGCTCAAGGCGTTCGTGGCCGCGGTGGTCGGCGGCATCGGCAACGTGCGCGGCGCGGCGGTCGGCGCGCTGCTCATCGCCACCATCGAGCAGTTCGGCGCCCGCTACCTGTCGTCGTCGTACAAGGACGTCTACGTCTTCGCGGTGCTCATCCTCGTGCTGCTGTTCCGGCCGAGCGGCATCCTCGGCAAGGCCGTCGTGGAGAAGGTGTGAGCGGCGACCCGCAACCGATGGCGGTGCCGGGGCTGGCCGCGCGGCTGGCGGCCCACCGGCGCCCGGTGTGGGTGGCGCTCCTCGACTCGACGTGGCCGTTCCTCATCGGGCTGGCGCTCGCGTTCGCGATGCAGACGGTCATCGCGCCGGCGGTCGGCGACTACTACGGCCGCATGCTCGTCGACGTCGGCATCGCGATCGTGCTCGCGGTGTCGCTCAACATCGTGAACGGCTACTGCGGGCAGTTCTCGCTCGGCCACGCCGGCTTCATGGCGGTCGGCGGCTACACCGCGGCGGCGCTCGTCTACTACGGCTCGATCCGCTGGTTCCACGTGACGGTGCCCGGCGATCCGTACGGCGGGTCGCTCGGCCCCGGCGAGTGGCTGCTGGCGGGGTCGTGCGTGGCCGGCGGGCTGACCGCGGCGGCGCTCGGCTTCGTCGTCGGGCTGCCGTCGCTGCGGCTGCGCGGCGACTACCTGGCGATCGTCACGCTCGGCTTCGGCGAGATCGTCCGCGTCTTCCTGCAGGAGACCGACCCGATGGTGCCGGCGAAGGAGGTGCCGCAGCACTCGATGTGGTCCCTGATGGACAACCTCGGCGGCGCGGGCGGCTTCAAGCTGAACCCGAAGTACATCGATCCGCAGAACCCGTTCTGGGTGTGGATCTTCGTCGTGCTGGTGCTGATCGTCGCCTACCGGCTCAAGCAGTCGAGCAAGGGCCGGCAGCTCCTGGCGGTGCGCGAGAACGAGATCGCCGCCGAGGCGATGGGCGTGCAGACGACGCGCGTGAAGGTGTCGGCGTTCGTCATCGCGGCGTTCTTCGCCGGCATCGGCGGCGGGCTGTTCGCGCACGAGCTGGGCAACAGCCTCAACCCGGGCGATCTCGGCTTCCAGAAGTCGATCGACATCGTCATCATGGTCGTCCTCGGCGGGATGGGGTCGATCACCGGCGTGGTGGCGGCGGCGACGATGCTGACCGTCCTGCCCGAGCTGTTCCGCGAGTTCTCGCAGTACCGGATGATCGTCTACGCGCTCGCGCTGATCCTGATGATGATCCTGCGGCCGCAGGGGCTGTTCGGGATCCGCGAGCTGTGGGAGCTCGGGCCGTGGCGGAAGGTGTTCGCGCGCCACGGCGGCGGGGCGCCGCCCCCGGGCGAGACGAAGGGCGCGGCCAAGGGCGGGGCGAAGGGCGGGCCCTCGTGACCGCGCTCGCGCTCGACGCGCAGGGGCTGACGCTCGCGTTCGGCGGCCTGAAGGCGGTGACCGACCTGACCTTGCAGGTGCCGGTCGGCGGCCTGCACGGGCTGATCGGGCCGAACGGCGCCGGCAAGACGACCGCCTTCAACCTGCTGACCGGCGTCTACCGGCCCGACGCCGGGACGATCGCGCTGCACGGCCAGCGGGTCGACGGGCTGAAGCCGAGCGCGATCGCGCGGGCCGGGCTGGCGCGGACGTTCCAGAACATCCGGCTGTTCGGCGAGCTGACCGTGCTCGACAACGTGCGGGTGGCGGCGGGCGTGCGGGCGCGCTCGGGGCTGTGGCGGAGCCTCCTGCGGACGCCGCTCTACCTGGCCGAGGAGAAGGCGATCCTCGAGCGGTCGCGCGAGCTGCTCGACACGCTGGGGATCGGCCACCGGGCGGCGGAGCAGGCGAAGAGCCTGCCGTACGGCGACCAGCGGCGGCTCGAGATCGCGCGGGCGCTGGCGACCGAGCCGCGGCTCTTGCTGCTCGACGAGCCGGTGGCGGGGATGAACACGGTCGAGAAGCAGGCGATGCGCGGCCTGATCCAGTCGCTGCGCGAGCGGTTCGCGGTGTCGATCCTGCTCATCGAGCACGACATGGGGCTGGTGATGGACATCTGCGAGCAGATCACCGTGCTCGATCACGGGGTGACGATCGCGGCGGGGACGCCGGCGGCGGTGCAGCAGGACCCGGCGGTGATCGCGGCGTACCTCGGCGTGCCCGAAGGCGCGGAGGACGAGGCGGCTGGTGACGAGGCGGCCCATGCCGGCGGCGGGGCGGGAGACGGCGACGACACGGGAGGGAAGGCGGGGACGGCGGTCGACTCGACGAGGAAGGTGCTCGACTGATGGCGCTCCTGGAGGTGCAGGACCTCGCGGTCGCGTACGGCGGCATCCAGGCGGTGCGCGGCATCAGCTTCACCGTCGACGAGGGCGACATCGTCACGCTGATCGGCGCGAACGGCGCCGGCAAGACGACGACCTTGCGCGCGATCTCCGGGCTCGTCCGCCCGCAGCGCGGCACCATCCGGTTCGCCGGCCACGACGTCACCCGCTGGGCGCCGCACCGGATCGTCGCCGCCGGGCTCGCGCACGCGCCGGAGGGCCGCGGCATCTTCGCCAACCTGACCGTCGACGAGAACCTGCAGCTCGGCGCCTACCTGCGGCGCGACGCGGCCGCGGTGGCGAAGGACCGCGACCACGCGCTCACGCTCTTCCCGCGCCTGCGCGAGCGCCTCCAGCAGAACGCCGGCACGCTGTCGGGCGGCGAGCAGCAGATGCTCGCGATCGCGCGCGCGCTGCTGGCGCGGCCGAAGCTGCTCCTGCTCGACGAGCCGTCGCTCGGCCTGGCGCCGCAGCTCGTCCAGCTCATCTTCACGATCGTGAAGACGATCGCCGCCGAGGGGACGACGATCCTGCTCGTCGAGCAGAACGCCCACATGGCGCTCCGGGTCGCCCGCACCGCGCACGTCCTCGAGGTCGGCACGCTCGTCACCTCGGGGCCGGCCCGCGAGCTCGCCTCCGACGACGCCATCCGCAAGGCCTACCTCGGCGGCCATTGAGGCCGCGGGCCCGGTCACGTGGTCGCGACGTCGACCGGCGTCGGCGACAGGACGCGGACGAGGTCGGCGGGGGCGAGCTCGACGAGGAAGCCGCGGGCGCCGCCGTTGATGTAGAGGCGCGGCAGCTCCGCGATCGTCCGCTCCAGGTAGATCGGCATCGCGCGCCGCAGGCCGAACGGCGAGGTGCCGCCGACCTGGTAGCCGGAGTGGCGGTCGGCGACCTCGGGCGCGCACGGGCCGACCTGCTTCACGCCGAGCGTGCGCGCCAGGTTCTTCGCCGAGACCTCGCGGTCGCCGTGCATGAGGATGCAGAGCGGCCTGCGCGCGTCGTCCTCGAAGATGAGCGTCTTGATGACCAGGTGCTCGTCGACGCCAAGCGCCTCCGACGACGCGCGGGTGCCGCCGCGCGGCTCCCACGGGTAGAGATGAGGGACGAAGTCGACCTTGGCCTGGCGCAGCGCGCGCACCGCCTGGGTGACCGGGTGGCGGACCGTCATGCCGCATCCTACGTCGGCCGCGCGCGGCGCCGGCGCGCCGGGCGGCGCGGCGCGTGCGATACTCGCGGCGATGCGACACGACCTCCGTGACGTGGGGGGGACCCCGGGCGGCCTGGGGCTCTTCCTGTTCGGGCTCGCGATGCTCGCCGCCGGCCTCTACCTGCTCTTCCAGCAGGTCGACGTCCACGGCGGCTACTTCGCCTGGGGCGGCTGGAACCGCGATCGCAGCTTCGGCCTCACGCTCCTGCCGCTCTTGATCGGCGTCGGGCTCCTCTTCTGGGACGGCGCCTCGAAGGCCGGCTGGCTGCTGGCGGGCGGCGGGCTGCTGCTCATCGTCGTCGGCATCGTGTCGAACCTGCAGGTCCACTTCCGGACGACGACGCTGTTCAACACGCTGCTCATCCTCGCGTTCATCGCCGCCGGCCTCGGCATGATGCTGCGGTCGATGCGGCCGGTGCGGGGGCGCGGCCGCGCGGCGCCCGGTGACGGTGGCGACGGCGGCGAGCGAGACGGCGACGACCGGGAACCGTGACGGTCGCGGTCACCTTCGACGCCGGCCAGACGCTCCTGCGGCTGGATCCTCGCCTCCTGTCGACGCGCCTCGCCGAGCGCGACGTCGAGGTGTCGCCGCCCGCGCTCGAGATGGCCGAGGCGGCGGCGTGGCGCGCCTACGAGCAGGCGGTCGCCCGCCCCGACGACGTCCCGGGCGGCGCCTGGCAGACGTTCATGCGCGCGCTCCTGCGCGGCGCCGCGCCGATGATGGGCGAGCCGCGCGCCGCCGAGCTGGCCGCCTGGCTGTTCGCCGAGCAGCCGCGCCGCAACCTGTGGCGCCGGCTGACGCCCGGCATCCTCGACGTCGTCGACGAGCTGCGCGCGGCGCGGGTGCCGGTCGCGGTCGTGTCGAACTCGGAGGGCCGCCTCGCCGAGCTGCTCGACGAGATCTCGATCGGCGATCGGTTCGCCGCGGTCGCCGACTCGGGCCGGCTCGACGTCGAGAAGCCGGACCCGCGCATCTTCGACTGGGTGGCGGCGGAGCTGCACGTGCCGCCGACGGCGATCGTCCACGTCGGCGACTCGTGGGGCGCGGATGTCGTCGGCGCGCGCAACGCCGGCGCCCGCGCGATCTGGTTCGGGCCCGCCGCCCACGAGGGCGCCGCCGCCGGCGATCCCGCGGTCGCCTGCGCGGCCGACGCCGCCGCGCTGCGCGACGCGCTGGTGCGCTGGGCGGTCCTGCCCGCGCGCTGACCGGCGGGCGCGGCGCTCAGCGATCCCAGCGTTCGAGGCGGGCCTCGTAGCCTCCGAGCTCGACGTCGCGGGCGTAGGTCAAGGTCAGCCCGCCGCGCCCGAGGATCGGCGTGGTGACCGCGGTGCGCGGGTTGAGCCACACCAGCCGTCCGCCGCGCGCGAGCACCGACGGCAGCCGGATCGCGAGCCCCGACAGCAGCGGCGCGACGTCGCCGCGCAGGCGCCGCCCCATCGGCGGGTTGGTGATGACGAGGTCGATCCGCGGCAGCGCGACCTGGAGCGCGTCGCCCTCGACGAGCACGGCGCGATCGACGAGCCCGGCGGCGGTCAGGTTCGCGCGCGCGGCGGCCAGCGCCCGCGCGTCGAGGTCGCTGCCGCGCAGCGTGCACGGCCCGAGCCGGCCGCGCTCGCACAGCTCGGCGCCGGAGCCGACGAACGGATCCCACACCTGCTCGCCGTCGCGTGCGCCGGCGACGCGGACCAGCGCCGCGGCGACGGTCGGGTGCGACGCCGCCGGCACGTCGGCGACCCGCCAGTCGAAGCGGTGGTCGTCGAGGCGGCGCGGCCGCAGCTCGAGCCAGCGATCGCCGCCGGTGACGACCACGTCCCACGTCGTCGCCCGCGGCCGGTTGCGCAGCGCGGGCGCGCGCTCGGCGACCGCGCCGGCGACGTCCCAGGCGAGCGCGCGGCGGTGGCCGGCGCCCTCGACGTCGAGGCGCCAGCGGATCGGGCCGCGCGTCCACGCCGTCAGGAGCGCGACGGTCGCCGGCGCGGTCAGCGCGGCGACGATCGCCGGCCCGAGCTCGCCGGCGGCGAGCGGCACCAGCGCGCCCGCCGACAGCATCGTGCGCGCCTGCCACGCGACGCCGAGGCCGCGATCGAGATCGAAGGCGACCGCGCCCGGCCCGAAGCGGTGCGCGTCGAGGCCGAGGTCGAACAGCTCGCCGGCGAGGATCGTCTCGAGGCCCGGCCGGCAGCGCGCGATCATCGGCACCGGCGCCGGCGGCGCGACGTCGAGCGCGACCTCCGACGGCTCGCCGTCGTCGGCGTCGCGATCGATCATGAGCAGGCCGCGCCGGCGCCGGCGCTCGAGCTCGGGATC
>DASZXE010000237.1:0-6384 GCA_035546475.1 Kofleriaceae bacterium | reverse complement strand
CGTCGCGCGCCCGGCGGCGTCGTCGCGGGCGCGACCCCGCAGCTCGCCTCGCGCGCGGCCCCGAGCCTCGCGGCCGGGCCTCATGACGCCTCCCGGGCGAGCAGCTCGGTCTCGAGCTGGCTGCGGTAGAGCTCGGCGTAGACGCCGCCCGCGGCGAGCAGCTCGCGGTGGGTCCCCTTCTCGGCGACCTTGCCGTCGTCGAGGACGACGATCTGGTGCGCGCTCTCGACCGCGGCGACCCGGTGCGAGATCAAGAGCGCCGTGCGGTCGCGCAGCACCTCGGCGAGCCGCGCGAGGATGACCCGCTCGGTGCCGGCGTCGACCGACGACAGCGAGTCGTCGAGGATGAGCAGCCGCGGGTCGGACGCGATCGCCCGCGCGAGCGCGACCCGCTGGCGCTGGCCGCCCGACAGCGTGATGCCGCGCTCGCCGACGATCGTCGCGTAGTGGTCCGGCATCGAGTCGAGGTCGCGGGCGAGCCCGGCCGCCTGCGCGGCGCGGACGATGCGCGGCAGCGGCTCGTGGCCGTCGAAGGCCGGCGGCAGGATCGCCGCCGCCGCCGCGCCGATCGCGGCCAGCTCGTCGGCGCGCGCGCGCGGCAGGGTCGAGCCGCCGCCGAAGCCGAACGCGATGTTGTCGGCGATCGTCGTCGAGAACAGGAACGCCTCCTGCGGCGCGTAGCCGATCGCGGCCCGCAGGTCGCCGAGCGGCAGCGCGGTGACGTCGCGGCCGTCGAGGAAGACCGCGCCCGCCGGGATGTCGATCAGCCGGCAGACCGCCTCGACCAGCGTCGTCTTGCCGGCGCCGGTGCGGCCGACGATCGCCGTCGTCGTCCCGGCCGGCACCGTGAAGCTGATGCCGTCGAGGATCTTGCGGCCGCCCAGCTCGACCGACAGCCCGCGCACCTCGAGGCCGCCCTGGCGCTCCGACGCCGGCAGCCCGGGCCCGGGCCCGTCGACGATCGTCGCCTCCGTCTCGAGCAACGCCTGCACGCGGCCCCACGACGCGCGGCCGCGCTGCAGCAGCGACAGCATCCAGCCGAGCGCCAGGGTCGGCCACACGAGGCGCGCCAGGTAGCCGGTCATCTCGACCAGGTGATCGACCGACAGCCCGCGCTGGCCGCCGGCGTAGAGCACGATGATCGTCGACAGCGAGCCGAGCGCGACGAACGCCGGCCCGAGCTGGCCGCGCACGCGGGTCAGCATCATGTTGGCGCCGAGCAGCTTCTCCGACGAGCGGCGGAAGCGGTCGCGCCGCAGCGACTCGAGGCCGTACGTCTTGATCGCCGCGATCGCGGTCAGGTCCTCCTGGATCTCGTTCGACAGCGAGCCGAGCTGCGCCTGCACCGCCTGGCTGCCCTTGTAGACCCGCTTCCCGAAGATGCGGCCGACGAAGTAGATCGTCGGGTACGGCAGGCACGACAGGAGCGTCAGCACCGGATCGATGCGCACCATCATGATGAGCACGGTGGCGAACGCGAACGTCGTGTTGAGCAGGTTGAGGATGCCGGCGCCCCACATCGCGCGCACCGTCTGCACGTCGTTGGTGAGCCGCGACATCACGTCGCCGGTCGGGTGGGCGCGGTAGTACGGCTGGTCGAGCCCCATCAGGTGGCGGAACAGGTCGGAGCGCAGGTCGTACTCGCCCGCGCGCGCGGCGTTGAAGATCCAGATGCGCGAGTAGATGCGGGTGACCGCGGTCGCGATCGCGAAGCCGGCCATCGCCAGCGCGAGCTCGGGGATGATGCCGTCGGGATCGCCGGCCTTGAGCGCCTTGACCGTGCGGCCGATCGTGTACGGGATGCCGAGGAAGAGCGCGTTGGTGAGCAGCAGCATCACCACGCCGCCGACGATCGGCCGCTTGTAGCGCAGCAGGTACGTCCACGGGCCGCGCTCGGAGCCGCGTTCTCTCACCGCCGTAGCATTACCGGGCGGCTGCGCCGTCGACAAGGCGCGCGGATCGCCAGGGACCTCCACGATCGGGCAGGGTGGGGGTACGCAACGCGGCGATCCGGGCTAGCGTGGGGGGATCGTGTCCGTGACCATGCCCCACCTCGCGTTCGGCTCGCCGCGCGCGCTGCCCAAGGCCAAGCACCTGGCCGGCCGCGTGGTCGTGGTCGACATCGCCTTCGCGGCGACGGTGGGCACCAGCGTGTCGTACGACGCGATCACCGCGCCGTTCATCGCCGCGCTCGGCAGCCGGCTGGCGGCGTGGGTCGACCACCACGATCACGAGCGCCACGCCGACCACCGCGGCGATCCGCGCTTCGTGCTGTCGACCAAGGCCGAGCACGGCGCGTGCCCCGAGATGGTCACGCCGGCGCTGGTGGCGCAGGTCGGGCCGATCGACACCATCTGCGCCCACGTCGATCTCGACGGGCTGTACGCCGCCGCCAAGTGGGTGCTCGGCGGCCACGAGCCGTACCCGGGCGCCGACGACGACGCCCGCGCGGTCGACACCCGCATCGGCACCCCGGGGCCGATCGCGCGGCGCATCGATCACGCGCTGCGCGCCCGCTTCCGCGACGACCAGCTCAAGCGCGCGGTCGTCGGCTGGCTGGTCGCCGGCATGAAGCCGGGCACCCACGACGACGTCATCACCGACGCGGCGCGCGAGTTCGAGGTCCGCGCCGAGGGGACCGCCGCGCTCGCCGCGCGCTACGCGATCCGCGGGCGGGTCGCGTGGGTCGACACCGCCGACAGCGGGCTCGCGTTCGACAAGACCGACCTCCTGCTCGCCGGGCAGGCGCGGGCGCCGGTGTCGATGGTGAAGGACTCGGGGATGCTGACGATCGCGGCGGCGTTCGGCTCCGGCTGGAACTTCGTCGACCTGCTCGGGCTGGGCGGCGGCATGCCGACCCGGGTGACGGTGCCCGACAGCCGCTTCGTCGAGGCGCTGCGGGTCGTCAACGAGGCGCCCGAGCCGGTGCCGGTGGCCGCGGCCCCGGCCGACGGTGCCGCCGACAGCGACTGACCCGGCCGGGTGGTAGAGAATGCAGCCATGACGGTCCTGCCTCGCACCCGGATCGAGACCGACGAGGTCGCCGACGCGCTGATCGACGGCTACGTCCACGACGCCGCCGCGATGGCGCACCTGGCCGGCTACGAGCTGCCGGCGCGCGATCAGGTGGCGAAGGCGCTCGACCTCGCCCGCGCGCTCTTGTTCCCCGGGTTCGCCGGCGACACGACGCGGCTGTCTCGCAGCGAGCTGCGCGACCTCGTCCGCCAGCGGCTCGACGAGCTGCGCGCCACCTTGCGCCGGCAGGTCTACCGCGCGCTCAACCACCGCAAGCAGCTCGCGCTCGGCACCAGCGAGGCGGACTGCCCCGACTGCGCGGCCGACGCCGACGCGATCGTCGGCCGGTTCGTCGGCGGGCTGCCGGCCCTGCGCCACCAGCTCTCGACCGACGTGCGGGCCGCCTTCGACGGCGATCCGGCGGCGACCGGCCCCGACGAGATCGTCGTCTGCTACCCGGGCTTCCTCGCGATCACGATCTACCGGCTCGCGCACGCGCTCCTGCGCGAGGGGGCCGTGATCGTGCCGCGCATGATGACCGAGCTCGCCCACGAGCAGACCGGCATCGACATCCACCCGGGCGCGACGATCGGCGACGCGTTCTTCATCGATCACGGCACCGGCGTCGTCATCGGCGAGACGACCTTGATCGGCGAGCGGGTGCGCATCTACCAGGGCGTCACCCTCGGCGCGCTCAGCATCCCGCGCACGAGCGCGCGGCCGGCGGCGGGCGCGCGGCGGCACCCGACGATCGAGGACGACGTCGTCATCTACGCGGGCGCGACGATCCTGGGCGGCGAGACGGTGATCGGCAAGGGCGCGGTGATCGGCGGCAACGCCTGGGTGACGGCGAGCGTCGCTCCCGGCGCGCGCGTCGCCGGCGCGGTGGCGCGCCGCGACCCGGGCTGATCGCCCCGTCGGTGCTAGGATACGTCGTGGCCCAGGACGCCGAGGTCAAGCCGCGACACCGGACGGTCTCGCGCCTGCGCTTCGTGGCCCCGCCGGGCATGGAGCTCGACGGCGGCGAGCAGCGGCAGACCATCGGCCGCTACGAGATCCTGAAGGTCATCGGCAAGGGCGCGATGGGCGTGGTCTACCAGGGCCGCGACCCGCTGCTCGACCGCACGGTGGCGGTGAAGACGATCGTGGCGCCGTCGGGGCAGGGCCGGCGCATCCGCTCGGCGTTCCTCGAGCGGTTCCAGCGCGAGGCGATGGCGGCGGCGAAGATGCAGCACCCGGCGATCGTGACGATCTTCGACGTCGGCGTCGACGAGCCGTCGGGCGCGCCGTTCATGGTGCTCGAGTACCTGCCCGGCGAGTCGCTGGCCGACCGGCTCGACCGGGTGCGCATGCCGCTCGGGCGCGGCATCAACCTCGCGCTCGACCTGGCGAGCGCGCTGGCGTTCGCGCACCGGCAGCGGATCGTCCACCGTGACGTCAAGCCGGCGAACGTGCTGCACGCGGGCGAGCAGCGGTGGAAGCTGGCCGACTTCGGCATCGCGCGGCTGCCCGACAGCGACCTCACCCAGGTCGGCATCTTCATGGGCACGCCGGGGTACGCGCCGCCGGAGGCGATCCGCGACGGGCGCTACACCGCGCAGGCGGACGTCTTCGCGTGGGGCGCGGTGCTGTACGAGCTGCTCGCCGGGCGCATCCCGTACGAGGGGCCGGACACCAAGACGACGAACAGCTACGTGCTCAAGGGCGAGGCGCGGCCGCCGACGGCGCACGATCGATCGATCCCGGAGCCGCTGGCGGCGGTGTGCATGACGGCGCTCGACCCGTCGCCGGCGCGGCGCTACCGCGACGCGGCCGAGGCGGAGCAGGCGCTGCGCGGCGCGTGGGAGCACTGCCTGCGCGAGGGGCTGGTGTCGCCGATGGCGCTGGCCGGCGACGAGGTCCCGCACGACCGGGTCGGCGCGACGATGCACGCGGCGGTGACGCGGCCGCTCAAGAGCGAGGTGGCGGCGGTGCAGGCGCAGCTCCAGGCGGCGCCGCCGGTGCCGGGCGGGCTGCCGGCGCCGATGCCGGGCGCGCTGCCGCCGCTCGACGACGAGCTGCAGGAGACGATGGTCGACGACGAGCCGGGCCACGTGACGGTGCGGCAGGCGGCGGACGGGACGGGGCGCTATCCGCTGAAGGTCGACTCGGGGGGCCGGGTCGGGGATGACGACCCGACGCGGCTGGTGAAGCGCGACGATCTGCGGCGCGATCGCGACCGCGCGCGCGAGGCCGGGCGGAAGGAGCCGGAGGTACGCGACGTGCGGGACGCGCGCGACGCGCGCGACGCGGGACCGGGCGCGGCGATGGTGCGCGACGGGGGGCCGGGCGCGGCGATGGTGCGCGACGGCCGCTCGGGCGAGCTGGCGGCGGCGCGTCCGATGCCGCCGACGGTGGCGATGCGCGCGGCCCCGCCTCCGCTCGTGCGCGCGCGCGACTGGCTGGCGGCGCGCTGGCCGCGCACCGAGGCCGAGCGGCTGCGCCTCGCCGTCATGGTCCTCAGCATCCTCGTCATCGCCGCCGTCGCCGTCGCCCTCGTCATCGCCCTGACGTAGCGCCGCGATCGGCGTGTGCTGCTCGCGTGCGGACCGCAGCGGCCTACTCCCAGTCAGCTCCTGCGCCGAGCATCAAGGCACGTGCTTCCGGAGGCGGTAGACGCCAGAATTGCCGACGAAATAGAGGTAGTCGGCATCCTGGGAGAGCCGATCGACGCGTGATGCGCCGACAAGGACGCTGCTCGGGCCGCCGACGACGGGCACGGCGCTGATGCCCATCACGTCGTTGTGCCTGGTCGCGACGTAGACTGTCTCGTCGTCCACTGCGAGATCCTCGACCCGATCCGCCAGGGTGGCGAGCGTGCGGAGATCGGAACCGTCCAGTGCGCTCGTCTTTACTAGTCCGCCATTGCCGTCCTCCCCGAGCTCTGCCCAGAACACACGGCCGTCGCCCGCGGCGACGCTGGTCACCCCGAAAACTGGTCTGTAGAGCAGCACGGGCGTCCCTCCGTCGATCGGCATCGAGTGGAGACCGTGGTGGTTGGGAGTATCGGACGAGAAGTAGAGTGTGTCGTTCAGCCGCACCATGCCGTAGACGATCGGGGTCACGCGCCAATCGATGATGCGCTCGGGATCGCCGCCGGGATACGGCATGCGGAAGATCCCGTCGCGTGCCGGAGCGTCTACTTCATTCGAGGAGAAGTACAGCGAGTTGCCTCGGCGCAGCGGATTGTTGAACTCGAATGAGCCATCGGCTGCCCATACCTGTGTTGAAGCACTCGTCGCGAGCGACAGGCGCGAGACGGTGGTGAATCCGTCCGGAAAGGAGACCGCGACCGCGGCGGTCAGCTCGTCGCCGTCGAGCACTATCCCT
>DASZXE010000236.1:0-3423 GCA_035546475.1 Kofleriaceae bacterium | reverse complement strand
GCCGGTCGGCGCCGACCTCGCAGTCCGCGAGCAGGATCGTCCCGTCCCAGCGGCGGAAGTAGCGCACGCACAGCTCGCCGTTCCGCTCGAGCAGGAGCGCCTCCGCCTCGTCGCGGCTCAGCTCGGTCAGGTTGTAGACGTGGCGGTCGCAGCT
Source organism: Kofleriaceae bacterium (assembly GCA_035546475.1). Lineage (GTDB taxonomy): Bacteria > Myxococcota_A > Polyangia > Haliangiales > Haliangiaceae > UBA2376. Next base: position 3,269 of record DASZXE010000236.1, on the reverse strand, counting down.
CGCACACAGACGCACCCGCGCGTCCCCGGTCATGCGGTCCCACGCCTCGCGGCACGGCGACGCGACCGAGACGTTGTCGAGCACCGGCAGGCGCCGCCGCGCCTTCGCCTCGTCGAGCAGGTGGCCGACGTCGTCGAGGTCGCGCCGCCTGGCGGCGACCTCACCGGCGAGCGCGGCGTGGCGGGCCTCGAGCGCGTCGATGTCGTCGCGGTAGGTCATCCCTCTGCCTCGACAACACGCGGCGCGGCCCGGTTCCGTCAGGCTCGCCGTGGCCCGCTCGCGCGAGCTCGCTACGGTTGCGCGCGGCCGGCGGCGATGTAACGCAGCGCGCCGGCGACGCCGGGGGCCAGCGCGGCGACCGGCTCGGCGCCGGGTGTCACCAGCACCAGCCAGTCGCGCCCCGATGCGTCGACGGCGGCCCGCCAGCGGAGGCGTGCCAGCTCCAGGCCGCCGCCCAGCGGGATCCGCTCGGCGTCGGCGAGCTGGGCGAGCACGTCGTCGTCGAGCGGCTTGCCGTAGTGGCGCAGCACGTGGGCGACCGCGCCGCCCGACAGCGCCGCCAGCAGCTCGGGCCGCTCGTCGTCGAGGCCGACCTCGACGGCGATCTTGCTCTCCGCACCGGGCGCCGCCGCCGCCGCAGCACCCGCCCCCGCAGCCCCCGCCCCCGCGTCCACCGGCCGCAGCCAGGTCCGCACCCGCCGGCTATCGGCCCGGATGTGCTCGTCGATCAGCATGCGGCCACCGCGCGCGCTCATCGCTTCCTCGCCGTCGCCAGCGACGACAGGCGCGCGCTGGGCTGGACCACGTAGTCGACGACATCCTTGTTCACGAGCGCCACGTTGTCCTCGTGCCAGAGCGGGATCACCGGTAGATCCTCGGCCAGCTTGCGCTGGATGTCACCGTAGATCGCGATCCGCTTGCCGCGATCCAGCTCGTGGCGCCCCGCCTCGAGCAGCGCGTCGACCTCCGGCGAGCGGTAGCGCCAGCGGTTGCCGACGTCGGGGTTGGCCGCGTCGGGGATGCGGCTCGAGTGGAAGTACGAGTAGAGCGAATCGGGCTCGATGACCTCGGAGGTCTGCATCGTCGCGAGCTGGTAGTTACCCTTCTTCACGTCGGCGAAGAAGGTGTTGAACTCGAAGGGGCGCACCTCGACGTCGATGCCGACCCGCTCGATCTGCGCGGCCAGGACGCGCGCGATCGCCAGCCGGAACTGGTCGGCGCTGGTCTTGTACGTGAGGTGCAGGCGCGGCCGGCGGCCCGGCCCGTCGGGATCCGGGTAGCCGGCGGCGTCGAGCAGCCGCCCGGCCTCGGCGAGGTCCTGCTGCAGCAGGGGGACGTCCTTCGCGTACGCCCAGTGGAACGGCGGCAGCAGGCCGGTCGCCAGCACCGCGCGGCCGGCGAACTTCGTGCGGATGACCGCGGCCCGATCGAGCGACAGCGCGATCGCGCGGCGGACCCGGACGTCCTTCAGGACCGGGTCGTCGTTGTTGAACATCATGTACGTCAGCACGCTCGACGGCGACCGCAGCTCCTTCACCCGGCCGCGGAACAGGACGTCGTCGATCAGGTCGTAGCGGACCGCGTTCTGCACGAGGTCGGCGGTGCCGCCGCCGAGCATCATGATGCGCGCCGACCCGTCGAGGACGACCTCGATGACGACGCGCGGCATCACCGGCGCCGGCGTCGCGTACGGGTTGGCGACCAGCACCGTCCGGTCGGCGGACAGCTCGGCGATCCGGTACGGCCCGGCGGCGACGATCTTGCCGTCCGCGAACTTGCCGTCGGCGCCGGCCGCATGGTGGGCGAGGATGCCGAGGTCGAGGTCGGTGCGGAAGGTCGCCAGCGGCTGCTTCAGGCGGAAGCGGACCGTGCGGCCGTCGACGACGTCGATGCCGGCGAGCCGGTCCTCGTACTGCTTGTGGTAGAGGCTGTCGGAGTTGGGGGCGATGATCGTGTCGAACGTCCACTTGACGTCGTCGGCGGTGACCGGGGTTCCGTCCGAGAAGCGGACATCCGGCCGGAGCCGCGCCACCCAGGTCGTCGGGTCGACCTGGTCGAGGCTCTCGGCGAGGCCGAGCGTCGGCTCGAGGTCGGGCCGGTCGATGACGACCAGCCCGGGCGCGACCAGCTTGCTGACCTTGGAGTCGTACGAGGTCGAGGCGTAGCGGGGGTCGGCCGACTTGACGGCCACCTCCGTCAGCACGACCAGCGTGTCGTCGGGGGTGCGGCGGGTGCGCACGCAGCCGGCCGGCGCGGCCGCGGCGGCGGCGCACAGCGCCATCGCGATCGCCATCGCCAGCATCCAGCTCGTCGGCCTCGAGACACGCACGCGCCGGCATTCTTCCACAGCGGGGGGCGCCCCGCCCGCCCGCGGTCACTCGTGGCGCAGCGCGGTGATCGGATCGAGCCGCGAGGCGCGGTGGGCCGGGTAGAAGCCGAAGCCGATTCCGACCGCGGCCGACACCGCGACCGCGAGGACGACGATGTCGGGGCGCACCGGCAGGCTGAAGCCGAAGCTCGACGCCAGGTACATGCCGGCGCCGATGCCGGCGCCGATGCCGATGAGGCCGCCGAGCAGCGAGAGCACCATGGCCTCGACGAGGAACTGCAGCCGCACCGAGCCCGGCTTGGCGCCGATCGCCATCCGCAGGCCGATCTCGCGGGTCCGCTCGGTGACGCTCACCAGCATGATGTTCATGATGCCGATGCCGCCGACCAGGAGGCTGACCAGCGCGACGCCGGCGAGGAGCGACGTGATCGTGCTGGCGCTCTCGGCCGAGGCCTTCGCCACCGACGTCAGGTCGCGGACGGTGAAGTCGTCGTCGTTGCCGGGCCGGATCTTGTGCCGCTCGCGCAGCAGCTCCGTGATCGCGTCGACCGCGGCGGTCGTGCGGTCCGCCGACGGCGCCATCACCATGATCTGGCCGTTCAGGTAGCGGGCGTTGGCGCCCGACAGCTTGCTGAGGAACGTCTTGGTCGGCACGACGATCACGTCGTCGTTGTCGGTGCCGAACGCGGAGGTGCCCTTCGCCTCGAGCACGCCGATCACGGTGAACGGCGTGCGGTCGATGCGGATGGTGGCGCCGACCGGCTCCTCGTCGCCGAACAGGTTGACCGCGACGGTCTTGCCGATGACGGCGACCTTGCGGGCGCCGTTCACGTCGGCGGCGGTGAACTCGTCGCCGTCGACGACCTTCCAGCTCCGCACGGTGAACCACTCGGGCGTCGACGCGTTCAACTGCGTCTGCCAGTTGCTGCTCTCCGACACC
>DASZXE010000235.1:0-3543 GCA_035546475.1 Kofleriaceae bacterium | reverse complement strand
GCCCGAGCCGCAGCCGGCCGCGAGCCAGCCGACGCCGCCCACGCCCGCGCCGCCGCCGATCCGGGACGAGGTGATCGGGCTCCTCGACGTCCGCTTCGAGGGCATGAGCGACACCGCCGGCGCGCTGCTCATCCGGGAGATCGCCGACCGGGTCACCCACTCGGGCTACATCGTCGTGCTGCCCGACCGCCTGCGCGAGGTGATGGCGCCGACCGACTGGAACAGCGCGTGCGTGATGGGCCCGTGCCTCGCGGGGCTGCACCAGCTCGCCGATGTCGGCCTCGTCCTCCACATCGCGCTGTTCAGCATCGGCGCCAACTTCGACTACGTCATCTCGCTCATCGACACCCGCACCGGCGCGCCGATCGGCCAGCTCGCGCGCACCTGCGACGTCTGCACGCTCGACGAGGCGCTGGCCGCCACCGCCGGCGCCGCGGTCGAGCTGGTGGTGTCGAGCGCCGGTCAGCCGCCGCCTCCGTCGGGCGACGAGGCGCGACCGTTCTTCATCGGCCCGCGGCCGCCGCCGCGGCGGCACTCGAGCGCGCCCCACCGCTGGCGGCGGGCCGGCGTCATGCTGCTGGGCTCGGCGGTCGTCGTCGGCGCGGGCGGCATGTGGCTGCACGGCGGCGAGCACGCCGAGCTTGGCGCGGGCGCGCTCGGCGCGGCGGCGACGCTCGCCGTGGCCGGCGGCACCTGTGTCGCGATGTCGTTCGACTTTTGATGCCGGCCGCCCCGGCGGCGCGGTACCGTCGGCCCACCGTGAAAGCCGTCCCTCGCCTGGGCCTCCTCGGCCTCGTGCTGCTCGCCGGGTGCGAGAACCCCGCGCCGAGCACCGCCCTCTTCCAGGTCCCCCGGGACGGCGTCACCCAGGAGTTCTACTCGCTCCCCTTCCCGAACGACATCCGCCGCGACGACGCCGGCCACCCGATGCTCGGCGACTACCCGCGGCTGGTCGGCATCGTCAACGAGTACCTCGACGCGGTCCAGACGCTCGACGGCTTCGGCACCAACGGCGCGATCCTCACCCGCTTCTCGGCGCCGATCGATCCGGCGAGCCTGCCGGCGCCGGACGCGTCGCTGAACGATGCGCAGGCGTCGGTCTACCTGGTCGACATCGATCCGGCGTCGCCGACCCGCGGCGAGCGCATCCCGCTGCGCTTCCGCTTCCAGAGCTACGCGGGCTGGTCGATCGGCGACAACTGGCTGTCGGCGCTGCCATACCCGGGCTTCCCGATGGCCGAGCACACGACCTACGCGCTGGTCGTCACCGATCGCGTCCACGCGGCCGGCGGCGGCGACCTGCTCGCCTCCGACGACTGGAAGGAGATCCGTGATCCGGCCGGCGCGGCGGCGGCCGGCGATCCGGTCCTCGCCCGCGCGCGCGCCCGCTACCAGCTCCTGTGGGACTACCTCGACGAGCCGGGCGGCGACGAGCGCGCCGACGTCGTCGACGCCGCGGTCTTCACCACCGAGACGGTGACCCGCATCATGGGCGACCTGCGCAAGCGCGTCTGGCAGATGCCGGCGCCGACCGCCACCGGCGTCACCGAGCTGTCGGGCGACAACCCCGACTTCATCGCCTTCGACGGCGTGTTCGACGGACCGAACTTCCAGACCGGCACCGTCCCGTACCTGACGGCGGCCGACGGCGGCGACATCGTCTACGGCGACGACGGCCTGCCGACCGTGCAGCGCACCGAGACGCTGCGGTTCTCGTTCGCGATCCCGCACGGCCCGCAGCCGGCGACCGGCTGGCCGGTCGCGCTCTACGCGCACGGCACCGGCGGCGACTACCACACGTACCTCGAGGACCACACCGCGTCGCGGCTCGCGGCGCAGGGCATCGCGACGATCTCGATGGACCAGGTGCTGCACGGACCGCGCAACCCGAACGGCGATCCTGACCTCAACTTCTTCAACTTCTCGAACCCGCTGGCGGCCCGCAACAACGCGATCCAGGGCGCCGCCGACGACTTCTCGCTCCTGCGGGTGGCGCTCGGCCTCCGCTACGAGACCCCGGCCGAGGGCAGCCAGGTCACCTACCCGGAGGTGAAGTTCGATCCGCAGCGCGTCTACTTCTTCGGCCACTCGCAGGGCGGGCTGACCGGGCCGCCGTTCCTCGCCTACGAGCCGCTGGTGAAGGGCGCCGTGCTGTCGGGCGCGGGCGGCTGCCTCTACTACGCGCTCCTCAACAAGACGGAGCCGGTCGACATCACCGGGCTCGTGTCGAGCGTCGTCCTCGACAATCCGCTCGACGAGTTCGACCCGGTGCTGGCGCTCCTGCAGACCTGGGTCGAGCGCTCCGACACGATCAACTACGGGCCGCTGCTGGTCCGCACGCCTGTCCGGGGACCGGACGACCAGCCGCTGGCGCCGAAGGCCATCTACCAGAGCCTGGGCCTCGTCGATCACTACACGCCGATCCCCAACATCAAGGCGCTGGCGATCGCGATCGGCGGCAACCTGGTCGCGCCCCAGCTCGAGCCGGTCGACGGGCTCGCGCTGCGCCAGCGGCCGATGCTGACCGCGCCGGTGTCGAACAACCTCGACGGGACGACCGCGGTGCTGGCCGAGTACACGGCGACCGGCGGCGACGGCCACTTCGTGGTCTTCAACGTGCCGGCGGCGCAGCGCCAGTCGGCGTCGTTCCTCGGCACGATGGCCGCCACCGGCACCGCCACGCTGGTGACGCCCCAGTGAGGGCCGGCCGCGAGGAGTGGGGCGGCGAGCGAAGCGAGCTTCGGGGTAGCTCCCACGACGACGCGGCCGAGCGCGCGAAGCGCGCGAGCAGGCCCGAACGGCTCACAGTGACGAAGGGGAGGGCGTGAGATGGCGCGCAAGCGGCTGGGCGAGATCCTGCTGGAGGCCGGGCTGATCGACGAGGCGACCTTGCGGGTCGCGCTGACCGAGCAGCGCCGGTTCGGCGGCCACCTCGGCCGCGTGCTGGTCGACATGAAGAAGGTCCTCGAGGAGGACCTGGTCGCGGCGCTGTCGCGGCAGCTCGCGGTGCCGGTGATCGACCTCGACCACCTCGAGATCCCGCAGGCCGTGATCGAGCTGGTCCCGGGCGACATGGCCGAGAACTACAGCCTCATCCCGTTCGCGCAGCCGATGAAGTTCCTCGACGTCGCGATGGGCGACCCGACGAACCAGACCGCGATCGACGAGCTGCGGGTGCGCACGCAGCTCAACATCCGCACCTACCTCGCCGGGCCGAAGGCGATGGAGCGGGCGCTGTTCCGCTACTACGGCCGCGGCATGCAGACGGCAGGCGGGCGGCGGATCCGCAGCGACGTCGACCTCGACGGCATCGGCAGCGTCGACGGCGACATGGAGCTGGTCGGCGGCTACGACCTCGACATGCCGGTGAAGAGCCAGGGGCCGGGCGGGCGCAAGCTGCCGCCGCGCGGCGCCGCGGGGTCGAGCCCGGCGGTGGCGCGGGTGGTGACGCCCGCGATCGGCGTGCCGCCGCCGCTCAGCGGCTCGTCGGCGGGGACGACGCCGCCGCCGGTGTCGTCGGCCGCGATCACGCCGCCGCCGATG
>DASZXE010000234.1:0-11176 GCA_035546475.1 Kofleriaceae bacterium | reverse complement strand
GGCCCGCGGCTGGTCGTCGCGCTCGTCACCAGTCACGTCCCGCTCGCCGCGGTGCCGGGGCTGCTCGCCGTCGACCGCATCGTCCGCGTCGGCGAGCTGCTGGCCGGCGCGCTGGCGCTCGAGCTCGGCCGCGCGGCGCCGGTGCGGGTCGGCGTGGTCGGCTTGAACCCGCACGCGGGCGAGGGCGGCCTGCTCGGCGCCGACGAGGCGCGCGTGATCGCCCCGGCGGTCGCCGCGCTCGCGGAGCGCCTCGGCGCGGGCGCCGTGGTGAGCGGCCCGCTCGTCCCCGACGCCGCGTTCCGCCACGCCCTCGACGGCCACGTCGACGGCCTGGTCGCGATGTACCACGACCAGGCGCTCATCCCGGTCAAGCTCGTCGACTTCGACGAGGCGGTGAACGTGACGCTCGGCCTGCCGATCGTCCGCACGTCGCCCGACCACGGCACCGCCTACGACCTCGCCGGCACCGGCCGCGCGCGCCCGACCTCGATGGCCCGCGCGCTGTCGCTCGCCGCCGACTTCGTCGCGCGCCGCGCGGCCAGCCGTCCGGTCCGGCGCGATCGCTAGAACAGGGCGCGCAGCGCGTCGACGTCGGAGAGGATGACCTTGCGGCCCTCGGTGACGATGAAGCGCTTGCGCTTGAACTGCGACAGCGTGAGCGAGACGGTCTCGCGCGTCGAGCCGATCAGGTTGGCCAGCTCCTGGTGCGTGATCTTGAGCGCGACCAGCGTGCCGCGCGCGTCGTCGATGCCGAACTCGTCGCCGAGCTTGATGAGCTGCTCGGCCAGCTTCGACGAGACGTCGCGGAAGACCAGCGCCTCGATCTTGTTCTCCAGCTCGTGGCGCCGCGTGATCATCAGCTTGGCCACGCCGGCCGCGAGCGCCGCGTTGCCCGCGATCAGCCGCTCGAGATCCGCGCGCTCGATCTCGGTGAGCAGCACGTTCTCCACCGCCTCCGCCATCTCCTGGCGCGGCCCCGCGCCGACCAGCGCCGCCTCCCCGAACATCTCGGACGGACCGCAGTAGCCGAGCGTCAGCGACTTGCCGTCGCGCGTGACCTTGCAGATCTTGACCCGCCCGCCGTTGACGAAGAAGACGCTCTTGCCCGGATCGCCGGGCAGGTAGACCACCTCGCGACGCCGCACCTCGCGCATCTCCACTCGCTCGGCGAGGCGGGCCAGGACCTCCGGGCCGAGCTCGGCCAGCAGCTCGATCTTCTTGAGGTACCAGAGAGTACGCTTCGCGTCGTTCACCACCCTCGAAACGTAGCAGAGGTCGCAAGAACTTGGCAGCAAGTGACGCGGCTTACGATCGCTGTCTGCCGATCCACGCGAGGAAAAGGCCGATCCCGACCAGCGTGGCGGCCTCTGCGAGCGCGCGGTCCGGATGGAGGTCCAGCTGCCGGGTCACCGCCGGCAGGAGGCCGAGCCCGACGACGAGGGTGACCCCGTTGTGGACGGCGTGGACGGTGATGGCCGGGCCGATCGACCGGCCCCAGGCGGCGAGCGCTCCCGCGACCAGGCCGATGGAGAACGACGCCGCCATGCGAGCCGGCTCGAGGTGCAGGAGCGCGAACGGCACCGACACCACGACGACCGCGAGCGCGCGGCCGAGCCGCGGCGCCAGCGCGCCGAGCAGGAGCCCGCGGTGGACGAGCTCCTCGCAGACGGCGGGGACCAGCGCGCGGGTCAGGAGCACGACCGCGACGTCGCCGGCCAGGAGCTGCTCGGACAGCTCGTGCATCGAGCGCTCCGCGTGCGTCGCGTGGACGACCGGCACCGCGATGCGAAAGGCGACGAGCCACGTGCCGGTGCCGGCGACGGCCGCGCCGAGCATGCCGAGCAACGGCGGCGCGACGAGCCCGAGGTCGGCGCGGGTGCCGCCGTGCAGGTGCACGACCAGCACCGGCACGGCGCCGAACGCGACCAGCTCGCCGAGGGCGGCCGCGTTCCAGCTACCGCCGCCGACGAGGTCGAGCAGCAGCAAGGTCGAGACCGCCAGCGCGTAGGCGCCGACGCCGATCGAGACCGCCAGCGGCGCGCCGGGCCCGCGGTAGAGGCGGGGCCGATCGCGCGCGCGGTCGCCGGCGGAGCTCGGCCCGGGGATCTCGGACATCGACCCCGGCAAGGTAGCGCGCCGGCCGCGCCGCCCGCGCGGTCCGGGGTGCGGCGATTGGCGGCGCCGCCGCGCAGACGATACGCTCGCCGCCGATCGATGCGGTTCTTCCTGGGGCTCGTGGTCGGACTGTTGCTCGGCGCGGGCGGCACCTACGCCGCGCTCGAGCACCCGTGGCGCGGCAGGGCGAAGGCGGCGGCGCCGGCGGTCGTCGAGGTGACGCCGCCGCCGCTCGACGCCGGCGTCGCGCCGCACCGCAAGCACCGGACGACGAGGACGACCACGCCGGCCGGCACCATCGAGCGCGAGGTCGACGACGACGTCGTCCTCACCGACGCCGACCGCGCGCTCGAGTGGCGCGGCGACGCGGTCGCGCAGCCGGCGCGCACGATCGACCTGGCCGGCGGCTCCGACGGGCGCCCGCTCGACGACGGCGAGATCCAGTCGGCGGTGTCGAGCGGCTCGGGCGCGATGATCGACTGCATCAAGGACGCGGTCGGCGGCGCGCCGCTGTCGGGCGCGGTGACGCTCGAGCTGCTGGTCGGCGGCGACGGCGCGGTGCAGAAGCTCCGGGTGCGCGCGCCGCACTACCTGCACGAGCACGGGCTGCTGGCCTGCGCGCGGCGCGCGGCGCGCTCGCTGCCGTTCGCCTCGACCGGCGCGCCGACCGTCGTCACCGTCCCGTACGACCTCGACTGACGTCGAGCCCGCGGCCGACCCTCGCTCGCTCACAGGGTTGGCCAGGACCACGATCGCGATCGATCGCCGCGCGCGACTTCGATCCCTTGCGTCGCTGCGTCAGCGTCGAGGACGCACCTGGGCCAACCCTGTCAGTGCACGACGCGGTCGGCGCCGACCGCCAGCTCGTCCGGCTCTGCGCCGAGCTCGTCCTCGTACAGCTCGCACACCCCGCGGCTGATGAAGATCTCGATCAGGTCGGGATCGAACATGCCGCCCGCGTGCTTGCGCAGGAGCTTCTTGCACTCCGGCAGCGGCAGCCCCGCCTTGTACGGCCGGTCGGTGATCATCGCGTCGAACGCGTCGGCGATCGCGACCATGCGCGCCGCCAGCGGGATCGCCTCGCCCTTCATCTTGTCCGGATAGCCGCTGCCGTCCCACCGCTCGTGGTGGTTGCGGACCGCGCTCATGATCGGCTTCAGCATCTCGATCTTCGACGCGATCTCGTAGCCCTTCACCGGGTGCTCGCGCATGTGGACCCACTCGGCGTCGTCGAGCGGCCCCGGCTTCAGCAGCACCGCGTCCTTGATGCCGATCTTGCCGATGTCGTGGAGGAACGCGCCGAACTCGAGCGTCTCCATGCCGTCGTCGGGGTAGCCGGCCTCGCGCGCGAGCACGAGCGTGTACGCGGCGACCCGCCCGCAGTGGCCCTTCGTGTACGGATCCTTCGCCTCAATCGCCTCGGCGAGCCCGAACAGCGCCTGCCGGTTGGCGGCCTTCAGCTTGCGGTAGCTCTCCTCGAGCTCCTCGGTGCGCTCCTTGACGACGACGTCGAGCAGGGTCTGCCGGCGCTGGAGCTGCTTGTGCTCGGCGGCCAGGCGCCGCGTCAGCGTGCGGCTCTCCTCGATCAGGCCGGCGAGCTTCACGCCCTCGCCGATGAGCGCCATCAGCCGGCTGCGCTCGTGCGGCCGCGCGACGAAGCGGATGATCGTCCCCGCGTGCGCGGGCCGGAAGTCGAGCTCGACCGCGTCGTCGGGGCTCTCGACCAGCGCGATCCGCAGGGCCTCGGGCGCGTGCGCGATCGTCGCCTCCAGGAACGCCGGCGCGTCGAGGTGCGGCGGCTTGTGGCCGGCGATGATCACGTGCGGCGTCCGCTGGCGGATGCGCCTCATCGCGTCGGTGCCGGACGATGCGATCTCGACGCCGACGTCGAGCGGGGCCAGGAGGCCCACGAGCTGCTCGGCAGCCTCGCGCTGATGGTGCAGCACCGTCGCGCGGAATCGCGGTTCCACGCGTCGAGTATACGTCCGCTTTCGACTGCATACAGGTCGGCCCGGCGCGCTGCGCCCGGTTTGGCGGCGCGCTATGGTGTTCTCGCGTGAACCAGGAAGTGAGCGGAAACACGTCTGGCCTCAAGGCCAGCGAGCTGAAGGCCCTCGAGCGAGTCTACCGGCGGCGGGTCAACCCGAGCGAGGTCGTGAGCCCCGAGCTGGCGAGCTTCCTCGCCGAGGTGTCGTCATCGATCCACCGGCAGGTCGGCGTGCTGATCGATCGGCGCGGCGAGATCACCCACGTCTTCGTCGGCGACGCGTCGAAGATCATCCTGCCCGACGTCGGCCGCCTGCGCGGCGCCGCCGGGCGCTTCCGCGGCCTCCGCCTGGTGCACACCCACCTGCGTGGGGAAGGCCTCACGCGCGACGACCTCACCGACCTCGCCTTGCTGCGGCTCGACCTCGTCGCCGCGATCGTCGTCGAGGCGGGCGGCCACGCGGGCAAGGTCCACATCGGACACCTGTTGCCCGACGGGCCGGCCGACCGGCCGTGGCGCGAGCTGCCGCCCGAGCAGGCGCACGCGCCGGTGACCGACGTGCTGCGGCTGATCGCCGGCCTCGAGGCGGAGTACGGCCGCACGCGCCGCGGCGCCGCGACCGATCAGGGCAAGGACAAGGCGCTCGTCGTCCACGTCGCGATCGGCCGCGTGCTCGACAGCGAGGCGCGGATCGCCGAGATGCGCGAGCTGTGCCGCACCGCCGGCGTGCGCGTGCTCGACGTCCTCGTCCAGCGGCGGCCGGCGGTCGATCCGAAGTTCCTCATCGGCCGCGGCAAGCTCGACGAGGTGCTGCTGCGCGCGATGCAGCTCGGCGCCGAGGTGATCATCTTCGATCACGACCTCACCCCGGCGCAGGCGCGCGCGATCAGCGAGGCGACCGACCTCAAGGTCGTCGATCGCACGATGCTGATCCTCGACATCTTCGCGCAGCACGCGACCAGCCGCGACGGCAAGCTGCAGGTCGAGCTGGCCCAGCTCCGCTACGCGCTGCCGCGGCTCGTCGAGAAGAACACGATGATGTCGCGCCTGACCGGCGGCCCCGGCGGCCAGGCGGGGCTCGGCGGTCGCGGCCCCGGCGAGACCAAGCTCGAGATCTCGCGCCGGCGCGCGCGCGACCGCATCCACCTGCTCGAGAAGAAGCTCGGCGAGCTGGGCGACGACCGCCGGCTGCGCCGCCAGCGCCGCACCCGCCGCGACCTGCCGATCGTCGCCATCTGCGGCTACACCAACGCCGGCAAGTCGACGCTCCTGAACGCGCTGACCGACGCCGACGCGATCGCCGCCAACAAGCTGTTCGCGACGCTCGATCCGGTGAGCCGCCGCCTCCGCTTCCCCGAGGAGCGCGAGGTCATCATCACCGACACCGTCGGCTTCATCCGCGACCTGCCGAAGGATCTGGTCGCCGCGTTCCGCGCGACGCTCGAGGAGATGCAGGACGCCGACCTGCTCCTCCACGTCGTCGACGCGGCCGATCCGGATCGCGACCAGCAGATCGAGGCGGTCGGCACGATCCTCCGCGACCTCGGCCTCGCCGAGAAGCCGCGGCTCCTGGTCTGGAACAAGATCGACCGGCTGTCGGAGGCGGAGCAGGACCACCTGCTGCGCGCGGGTGGCTTCCTGGTGTCGTCGCTCGACCGCGGGACGTTCGGGCCGCTGCTGGCCGGGATCGCGCGGGCGCTGTGGATCGAGGGCAAGGCGGCGAGCGGCCGCGTCCACGACGACGCGGCCGACCACGCGGCCGATTACACGGCGGACCACACGACCGATCACGCGCCGGGCCACGCGGCCGACCACGCGGACGACGAGCTGCGCGCGAACTGACCGGCGTTCCCGTGTGACGCCCTCGGCCGACTCGACGCAGCTTCGAGGGCCCTGCTGCTCGCCGACGGTGATCGATCGGTGAGCGACACCGCAACCATTGCCGCTCGTGCGCACGGATCTCGCAGCCGCGCGCGAATCCTGCGCGATCGCACGGCTGAACCCCGTGATTTGCGTCGGCACGCGCCGTGCTCCACGGTTTCATGAGCGTCGGCCTCCACGGCGCTCGGAGGTTCGTCATGAACATCGCCGAAGGCACCCAGGTCGTCATCGCCTACGACTTCTCGAGCACGTCCGAGATCGCGTTCGAGCGCGGCATCGAGCTGGCGGCCCGTTCCCCCCGCCACGTCCTCCACGTCATCACCGTCGTCGACGACGCGCACCCGGTCGCGGAGCTCCCGACCTCGAAGGTCGACTACGCGTACACCGAGAAGGTGCAGGCGCGCGTCGCCGAGAAGCTCACCGCCGCCTTCGCCGCGCGCGCGCCCGAGGTGCCGGTCCGCTTCATCGTCCACGTGCGCATCGGCAAGGCCGCCGATCAGATCCTCGCGCTCGCCGCCGATGTCTCCGCCGAGCTGGTGATCGTCGGCTCGCACGGCTTCCGCGGCGTCGACCGCCTGCTGTTCGGCTCGGTGTCGGAGGCGGTGGTCCGCGCCGCGCGCTGCCCGGTCCTCGTCGTGCGTGCGAAGACCTATCCGCCGGTCGATCTCGTCGAGGTCGTCGACGCGACCGAGCACCAGCGCTACGTCCGCCCGCACCGCTACAGCTACAACGACGAGCGCGTCCTCCATCGCTCGAGCGACTGGACGATCTGGTAGCGCCGCGGCCGCGGTCGCGGTCGCGCGGGGGCGAAACCCGGATCAAGAGTCGCCGTTCGCCCTTCTTCGCGATGCTCGTACCTCAGGCATCGAGGAGCGGGTAACCATCTTGGTCGCGGCCCGACGAGACGTCGATCGCGCGACACGACTCGCGCCGGCGGGGGGTCGGCTCCGCCGGCTCCGCCGGCTCCGCCGGTAGGGAGGGTGCAGCCCCCGGGATCGATCGGACTCGCCGCGCCCTGAAAGGGCGAAGGGCGGGTCAGAGCTCGACGTAGATCGCGCCCATCATCCCGTCGGGGAAGTGGTTCGCGCAGTAGAAGCCGTAGCTGCCGGCCACCGCGAAGGTGGCCTGGCGGGTGTTGCCGCTGCTGGTCGGCGGGATCGGGTTGCCCGGCTGGTTCTGCGGCGTGCCGCCGACGATGAGGCCGGGCCGCAGCGGGTGGGCGCTGAAGTCGCCGTTCCAGACCACCGTCTGGCCCGCGCTGATCTTGATGCACGGCGGCGTGTACGCCTCGCCGGCGAACGAGATCGTCCGGCTGGCGCCGGCGGCGGTGCGGTCGACGGCGGTCGCCTCGGTGCAGCCGTTGATCGCCGCCTGCACCGGCGCGTCGGTCGTCGAGTCGATCCCCGGCGCGTCGATCGCCATCGCGTCGCCCGGTCCGTCGATCACGGCGCCGTCGTCGGGCGCGTCGTGATCGAACACGGCGCCGTCGTCTCCCGGCTGGCCGTCGCCGCTGTCGTCACCGCTGCCGCAGGCGGCGGCGAGCGCACACGTGAAGAGGGCGGCGAGCGTCGTGCGAGCGGGCAGGCGCATGGGCCCGAGCGTACCTGATCGCCATTCGCCGCGGGCGCGCGCGTGGGCGCGGGCGCGGCTCAGATGGCCAGTCGCAGCGGACGGCGCAGCGCGGCGTCGAGCGGGATCAGCGCGAGCGCGGCGAGCAGGAGCCACGTCGCCAGCGGGATCGCGCGGGTGGTGCCCGGCGCGTGCGGCATCGTCAGCGTCTTCGGCTCGACCTGGCCGCCGGTCGCGGTGGCGAGCGCGGCGAGCGCCGCCTGGTCGGGCCCGCGCTGGCGGAGCTCGGCGGACGCGGGCGCCACCAGCGTGCGGCGCGCCAGCACCAGGCCGTGGCCGTCGACGACCTCGACGACCGGGTGGTGGTCCGGCTTGACGTCCATCGTCGCCTCCGACACGCCCGGCTCGACGATCCGCAGCGGCAGCGGCCGCGTGTCGGTGCCATCGACGACGCGGGCGGTGATCGCCGGCCGCTCGCCGCCGGTGTCGCCGCGCTGCACGACCCGCACGGTGGCGTGGCCGCGATCGACCGCGAGCTCGAGCGCGGTGGCGTCGCCCTCGCGCCGGCGCAGCGACTGCCGCACGAGCTGGGTCCAGAACCGCTCGTAGCCCGGCCAGCCGAGCCAGCTCTTCGCCCAGCGCGGGCCGGCGTCCGACGACCAGACCGCCACCTCGCCGAGGCCGTACGGCCAGCGGGTCAGGATCGGGTGGTCGAGCTCGTCGGACAGCACGACCTGCGCGGCCGGGCGGGGCTTCACGTCCTCGTAGCCGTCGAGCTGGGGCGCCGTCGCGAGGTCGATGCCGTCGAGCGCCGGGTAGCGGCTGACCGCGTGCAGCTTGATCTTCTCGTCGACGGCGTCGTTGTCGAGCAGGTGCTGCGCGTCCTGCACGAACAGCGCGCGGAGCTGGTTGGCGTCGGTCGTGCGGTAGTAGCGGCCGCCGCCCTGGTGGGCGAGCTCGCGCAGGAAGTCGCTGTCGTCGTCGTCGTCGGTGTAGTGGGCCGGGTTCCACGCGCGGTCGCGGCCGGGGCCGACGCCGATCACCGACAGCGTGATACCGGACGCCTTCAGGTCGCGGGCGACGTCGAAGCTGTTGGTCTGGTTCGGCCAGCTCGAGTAGTAGCCGTACTCGATCCCCTTCACCTGCTCGGCGGCGTCCTCGGTGTCGGAGAAGAGGATGACGTGGCGGAGCGGGGTGGTGACCTTCGCCATCGCCTTCTGCGCGGCGAGCAGGCCGGTGTAGACGAAGATGCCGTTGCCGCCGAGCTCGATGCGCTTGATCTTGGTCTCGAGCGCGGCGGTGGAGCCGCCGATCGGGTGGACCGGCACCGTCCAGTGGACGATGTCCTCGACCGCCTCGACGCCGACCTGGTCGAACGAGCGGAGGAGGCGGACGACCGCGGCGGCGCCCTCGGCGGCGAGCGCCAGCTTGGTGCGGCCGCCGACCTCGACGCCCATCGAGCCGGAGATGTCGAGGACGATGATGACGGTGGCGGCGGCGTCGACCTCGGGATCGGTCGGCTCGAGCTCGACCGGCAGCGCGTCGGCGATCCGGTTGGCCGCGTAGTTGCCGTCGAGCGCGGCCGGGCCGCCGAGGACGAGCAGGCCGCCGCCCTGGTCGACCCAGTGGACGAGCCGCTCGCCGTAGGCGTCGTCGATGAGGCCGCCGCGCACGCCGCCGCGCACGGGCGCGTTGGCGAGCACGACGAGATCGTAGCCGCCGGGATCCGGCGCGGTGCCGTCGTTGTAGGCGGGCACCACGTTCACGTCCATCTGCTCGGCCTCGAGCGCCTTGGCCAGCGGGGCGGCGCCGTCCTTGTCGCCGTCGAGGATGAGGATGCGCGGCTTCGCGTCGATCGCGAGCTCGGCGTGGGCGGCGTCGTTGCCCGGATCGCGGTCGGCGGCGGGGCCCGAGAGCGTGAGCCTGGCGTCGACGGTGATGACGCCCGGCTTGATCTCCGGCGGCAGCGGATAGGTGAATGGCACGCTCTGCGGGCCGCCGGTGAGCGTGACCTGCAGCGAGGCGGCCGGCTTGCCGGCGACCTGCACGTCGACCTGCGCGGGGCCGCGGACGCCGGCGCCGTCGAGCTCGACCCGGCCGCCGATGGTGGCGCCCGGGCGGATCCGCTCGCCGTCGAGCGCGATCGCGGCGATCGCCGGATCGTCGGTGACGGCGCCGGTGGCGAGCACCGAGATCGGCACGCCGCGCGCGGCGGCGGCCGCGGTCGCGTCGTCGAGCGCGCCGGTGGTGGCGCGGCCGTCGCTGATCACGACCAGGTGGCCGGGCGAGCCGCGCGGGATGAGCCCGAGGCCGAGCCGGAGGGCGCCGGCGAGGTCGGTGCCGTCCCACGAATGGTGATCGGGACCGGCTGCGCGCCCACCCGCGTCGAGCGGGTTGGCCGGTGGGTCGGCGCGGGTCATGTCCGGCCGCAGCGAGGCCGGCTGCGACCACGCCTGGCCCGGCTCGATCGCGACCTCGGCGTCGGTGTCGAACAGGATCAGCGCGGCCTTGCCGGCGACCGTCTGGCGCAGCGCGGTCGCCTGGGTCCACGCCGCGGCGAGGTTGGCGTCGCCGATGCTGCCGGAGCGATCGACGAGGAAGACGACGGTGCTGTCCGGTTCCCGGACGGTCCATTCGGGCTGGGCGGCGGCCAAGCAGAGCGCGGCCAGCGCGGCGAGCCGGCTGGCGATGACCGCGGCCTTGCGGCCGGGCGACAGCGAGCGGCGGCGCAGCGCCTCGACGATCGCCAGGACGACCGCGGGCACCAGCAGCCACAGCCAGGCGGGATGGGTGAACGTCATGCGCGCCTCCAGGCCCCACGCCGAACCGAAGGTTCGGCACTCTGATCCGGGTGAGGACGGTCCCCGGCGCCGTCCGGGGCCCGTCCGATCGATCCCGCTGCGGTCGCGCCTCGCGAGCGGAGCAGGCCGAAGCCCTGCTCGGCGAGCAGGAAGGCGATCGCGGCCAGCGCGGCGAAGAGGAAGAGCCCGAGGCCGCCACCGCCGGCGGCCGCGGCGCCGACGGCGGGCGCGACGGTGTGCGGGGTGACGTCGCTCTCGGCGGCGGCCAGCACGCCCTGCGGCGGCGGGCGCTTCGCGCCGGTCGGCGCGGCCCAGTCGATGAAGTTGGCGATCAGGTTCGGGAACGCGGCGCGCAGGCCGAGGTCGGTCTCGCCGACGACGAAGCCGGTGACGATCAGCTCGCGGTCGCCCCACCGCGCGACCGCGGCGAGCGGGCCCGACGCGCTGTCGATGATCGGCCGGCCGCCGGTGACGAGCTTCGCGCTGGTCAGGAACAGGTCGCGCAGGTCGACGTAGCGGAACCACGGCGCGTCGAAGTCCCAGCGGACGACGCCGCGCTCGTCGGCGGCGGCGCCGAGGCCGAGCGGCGCGCCGGTCGGCACCAGCCCGAACGCGACCACGTGGCCGCTGGCCGGTAGCGGGCCCTTCGGATCGTCCTCGAGCAGGACGAGATCGAACGGGCCGGCGGGCACCTGGCCGGGCGCGGCGACGGTGAGCTGCGCGCGCGGGTGGACGCGCAGCGCCTCCGCCACCAGGCTCGCCGGCCGCGAGGTCACGAGCAGCACCGACACCGGGCCGGCGTCGGGCAGGCTGATGCTGGCCG
>DASZXE010000233.1:0-4352 GCA_035546475.1 Kofleriaceae bacterium | reverse complement strand
CCGATCCCGCCCAGCCGTGCACCGCCACGTAGTAGGTGCACAGCGTCGAGCAGACCGGCGGCGCGGTGAACTCGAAGTGCTCGTTCGACACCGCGCCCTGCCCCTGCGCCGACGTGCAGGTCGCCGGCATCGCCTCGCTGCACGGGGTCAGGTCGACGCCGGTCGAGTCGTACCAGTGGAGGTCGAGGTCCTGGTCGGCCGCCGTCTGCGCGAAGGTCAGGTCGATCACCGCGCGCTCGCCGTCGAACATCAGCACCTTGTACCAGTCGTCGTCGTTCGCGCAGATCTGGTTCATCGTCGACGTGTAGGTCGGGTACGTGATCGACCGCGCGTGGGCCAGGTCGTCGTCCTGCTCGTGGCCGTCGTCGGTGCACGCGACCGTGCACGCCATCGCCGTCTTCGCGTAGGTCAGCGTGTAGGCGTTCATCGCGCCGGCGCCGAACGCGTAGACCCGCACGAAGTAGGTGCCCGGCGTCAGGCAGTGCGTGATCGTCTCCATCGAGGTCGGGCCGGTCGCCGACGCGAGCCGCGTGCCCGCGCTGTCGTAGATCGCGAGGTCGAGGTCGCTGACGCTGGTGCCGTTCAGCGTGAACGTCACGCTCGCGTCGGCGGCGATGACGAACTTGAGCCAGTCCTCGTCGTCGTTCGAGCCGTCGGCCAGCGGGCAGCTCACCAGGTGGTACGTCATCGGCGTGATCGCCGGCTGCGCGTTCGCCTGCGCCCGCGTGTCGTTGTTCTCGAACGTGTCGTCCATGCAGACCGGCATGTTCGTGCAGCTCCCCGAGACCGGCTGGCACTGCCGCGAGGTGACGCCGTTCACCGACGTCACCGGCGCCGTCGGGCAGGTGTAGTTGGCCGGGCAGTCGGCCGACGTGTCGCAGCTCTTCAGGCAGTAGTCGCCGGCGCCGACGCGCACGCAGTCGTCGTCGGCGTCGCCGCACTGGATGTCGGCCGAGCAGCCGGTGCAGACGCCGAGGTTGCCCTGCCCGCCCGGGTTGGTGACCCGCAACTGGTACACGCCCTGCACGGGCGCCTGGGTCTGGTGGTCGCAACTGCCGGCCGGATCGTCGTCGTCGGCGGCGACGATCACGTAGTAGACGGTCGCCGTCGAGCCCATCGGCATCGTCGCCACCGGGTTCGGCACGTCGGCCGCCCAGGTGCCGCTGCGCAGATCGCCGTCGATCTGCAGCATCGTGACCTGCTGCAACTGGCCGAGGTCGGGCGGGTTGGCCGGCGCGTTGGTCGACCAGTAGAGGAGCGGCGCCGCGCGCAGGCCGAGGTCGTCGGTGATCGTCGCGTCGATCGTCAGGTCGACGACCTGGCTGACGTTGGCCGGCGTGTGGGTGACGACCGGCGGCTCGTGCGGGCAGTTCTGCTGCGGCGGCGGGCGGAGGACGACCAGGTAGTTCTTCACGGTCGGCGGGTTGTCGCCGTCGTCGGCGGACAGGGTCAGCGTGTACTGGGTATCGGAGTCGATCTGGTCGCGCGTCGGGCACCAGTGCCAGGTCGCGGCGAAGGCGGTCGTCTGGGTCAGCTCGGCCCCCTCGATCACCGGCTCGTCCTGCGCGATCGCGACCTGCGTCGAGTCCTGGTCCTCGACGAGGATGTCGAGATCGAGGCAGCTCCTGACCGCGAGATCGAGGGTGGTGCCGGTGCCGAGCGGCTGGCGGAAGACCGGCACCGTCGCGTCGCCGATCGCCGAGCGCACCTCGACCATGATCGTCTGTGTCGTGTCGTGATCGCCGTCGGACGCGGTGAGGTCGAAGTGCCAGGTGCCGACGTCGGCGGCGAGCGGGCGCCAGCGGAAGACGCCGGTGCCGGCCGGCGACTTCGTGATCGTCGCGCGGGTGCCGAGGTCGGGCACGTCGGAGCTGAACGTGTAGTCGAGGTCGTCGCCGTCGGCGTCGGTGCCGACCAGCTCGAAGGTCAGCTCCTGGCCGACCGCTACCCGCTGGTCGGGGATCGAGTCGAGCTCGGGCGCCGCGCCTCCGCCGCACCCGGCCGTGGCGGCGAGCAGCGCCACGGCGAGCGCGAGCAGGACGGGACGGGACATGCAGCCTCCGGCCCGGATGGTACCGCAGCGTGCGCTCACCACGCGGCGAGATCGATCACGGCTGGCGCCGCGGCGCGGCCACGCAGGTCGCGCGGGTCACGGGCTGGCGAGCGCCGCGAGCGCGCCATGGTCCTCGCCGATCGCGAACAGGACCAGCTCGTGGACGGCGGGGATCCCGAGGCCCGAGGCGAGGTCGGCGGCGCCGCCGCGGCCGAGCAGGACCTGCAGCGGCGTGACCGCGCCGCCGGCGGCGACCAGGCCGACGCGGTGGCTGGCGGCGGCCAGCCCGCGGGCGAGCGCGCGGTGGTCGAGCGACGACGGCCCGATCGCGATCGCGTACGGGCGCAGCTCGTTGACGAGGCTCGACGGGATGAGCCGGCGCAGCCGCTGGAGCTGGACGATCACCGCGTCGGCGTCGACGGCGAGGTACGGGAACTCCGGCTGGAACAGGCGGAGGAGCGCGACCAGCAGCACGCCGAGCTCGTCCTCGCCGAGGCGGGCCGGGATCGCGGTCGACGCCGCGATGTGCTTGAGCGCGCCGGCGGCGGCGAAGCGAACGGCGTCGAGGCGCCACCCGGCGTGCGATCGACTGTCGGCGAGCGCGCTGCCGAGCACGAGGGACGGCGGGCTGGTCGGCTCGGCGACCATCGCCCACGGCTGGCGGGTCGAGAGGTAGATGTCGATCTCGCCGAGGCCGAACGCGGTCGCGACCTCCTGCGCCGCGGCGGCGACCGGGTGCTCGCGCGCGCGCAGGCGCTCGCCGCGGGTGACGCCGTAGACGCGGAGGTCGACGCCGACATGCTTGGCGAGGCGATCGCCGAGCAGGCCGAAGATCTGCCGCAGCTCCGGCATCACCGCCGGCGGCCACACCAGCTCGTCGGCCTCGGGCCGGACCAGCGCCGCGAGATCGACCGGGCGCGGCGCGAGGTCGACGTCGGGATCGACGCCGAGCATGCGGGCGATGTCGGCGGCGGCGCGCGCGACCGCGCCCTGCCCGGCCACGCCGGCCTGATCGCGGGCGCGGCAGATGCGGGCGAGCACGCGGAAGGCGTCGCCGTCGGGCTGCGCGGGCAGCGTGCTCGCGATGCGCGTGCGCATCGACGCGGCGACCAGGCCGAGGTGGACGCGGATCGACTGGGTGTCGCCGGCGTCCTCGTAGAAGTGGATGAGCGCGCCGAGCGCGGTGTCGCTGTCGGGCGCCGCGTCGACCGCCATCTGGTAGGCGCGCTCGGCCCGCTGGCGCTGGTTGGTCTCGGTGAAGATGCGGCCGACCCGGTGGAGGTGGGCGACCTTGCGGGCCGGCACCGTCTCCCGCTTGATCAGCCGCTCGCACGCCGACAGCGCGATCTTCCACGAGCGGGTCGCGATCGCGAGGTCGGCGAGGCGCTCGAGCGCGGCCTCGTCGTCGGGATCGTGGGCGAGCACCCGCTGGAACCAGATCATCGCCTCCGGCGGATCCGGCAGCCGCTCGGCGTAGATCATGCCGATGCGGAAGTGGATGTGGTGGAGGACGACCGGGTCGGTCTCGAGCTCGGCGCGGCGGCGCAGCGTCTGGGCCGCGGTCTGCCAGTCGCCCTGCTCCCACGCGATGTCGGACAGGGCGGCGACCGCGCGGACGTCGCGCGGCGCGGCCTCGACGAGCGCGCGGTAGTGGACCTTGGCGCGCTCGCGGTCCTCGAGGAAGTTGCGGGCGAGCTCGGCGATGGCCCGGTGGAGCGCGAGGCGCTCGCCGGCGTCCTCCTCGACGTCGAGGCGGTGCTCGAGCAGCTCGGCGAGCGCGTCGTGCTCGCCCTGCTCGTCGTAGAGGATGCGCAGGCGGAGGAAGGCGTCGACGTGGCGGGGCGCGACCTTCAGCACCTCGCGGAAGGCATCGATCGCGCGCTCGCTGGCGTGGAGCTGCTCCATCAAGACGACGCCGGCGAGGTGCCAGAAGGCGGCCTGGGCGTCCGCGTCGGCGCCCGCGTCGATCGAGCCGGCCGCGCGCATGGCGGCGGCGGCGACGTCTTCCCAGCGCTGGCCGCGCAGCGCGGCGACCCGCCAGCCGTCGAGCGTGGCGCGGCGGCCGGGCTGCAAGGCGTCGGCGGCGCGGTAGCGAGCGATGGCGTCGTCGAGCTGGCCGAGCTCGGCGAGGGTGCCGCCGGCGCGGGTCAGGAACGCGGCGCGGCTGCGCGGATCGTCGGCGCCCGCCGGCGAGCCGGCCGGCGAGAACCAGGCGGCGGCGGCGTCCTCGAGCGCGAGCAGCGCCGGGCTGGCGCCGCCCTGGCGCACGAGCGCCTCGAGGTGGAACAGCGCGCGGCGC
>DASZXE010000232.1:0-2735 GCA_035546475.1 Kofleriaceae bacterium | reverse complement strand
CGACCGGCGCGCCGCTTCCGCCTGCACCGGCGGCTCCGGCTCCGGCTCCGGCGGCGGCGGCTCCGGCGGCGGCGGCTCCTCCCGCGGCGCCTGCGCCGTGACCTCCTGACGTCGACGAGCGCGCCCGCGGCTCGCGCGGCCGGCCGGCCCGAGGTCTGCGAGCGATCGTCGTGTGGGCCGGCCGCAACGAGGTCCGCGAGCGATCGACGTGCGGGGCGGCGCAACGAGGTCCGCGAGCGAGCGACGCGGTCGAGCTCGAGCGTCCGCAGCGACGGCCGGGTCAGGGCGCGATGGCGATCGGATCGGTGCAGGCGCCCGGCCCGGTGTGGCCCGCGGCGTCGGTCAGCGTGACGCAGAAGATCGCCACGCCGATCGCCGGCGGGCCGACGCCGAGCTCCGCGCACGCCGCCGGCGCGGTCGTCGCGGGGGCGATGGCGCCGACGTCGTTGACGTTCAGCACCAGCTCGCCGCGGATCGGCACGCCCTCGTCGATCGCCTCCTGGCTCGCGATCGCCGGGATCGGCAACGTCGTCACCAGGCCGTCGGCACGGCAGTCGACCACCGCCGCCGAGCCCATGCCCAGATCCGCGTCGGCGTCGGTGTAGCCGACCGTGATCATCAGATCGTCGCGCGTGTCGTCGGACGGCACCAGCATCGACGGCGCCGCCGCCCGGATCTCGACGGTCGGCGCCGGATCCGGGTCGCCGCACGCGCCGACCGCCAGCGCCAGCGCCAGCGCCGCGCTCGACATCGACCAGAGGTGCAGGTTGCGCATCGGCTCGCCTCCTCGCTACTCGAGCGTGATGGTGCGGGTGCTGATCTCGATCGCGTAGATCTGCGGCGTCCCGTTGTCGCGGTAGAGCGCGATCGGCGTCAGCACGAGGCCGGCCGCCGGCACCGTCGACCGCAGGTTCGTCTGGTTGTCGATCACCGGCACCGGATCCGGCACCGTCCACGCCAGCTCGAAGTTCAGCGCGTCCTTCACGCCCATCGGCCCGTCGGGGTCGTACGTCGTCAGCCCGATGTTGGCGCCGCTCTGCTCGCCGGGACGCAGGATCACCTGGCGCCCGTCGGCGAGCTGCAGCGCGAACAGGCCGTACGGGATGTCGGCGTCGGGCGTCTCGAAGTCGCGCACGCTGTGGCGCAGCGTGATCGTCGCGCCGTGCGCCACCTGCACCGGCCCGGTGAGGTCGAGCCGGTTGCCGCCCGCGTCGAAGATGCCGATCTCCGGCCGCTGCGGCGGGTTGTTGAGCACCGGCGCCGGCGCGGCGCCCGGCGCGCGCAGGGCGCCCGCCGAGATCCACGCCTCGATCGCCGCGAGGTCGGGCTCGGGCAGCGGATCGGCGCCGAGCGGCATCCGCGTCGCGACCCCGCGGCCACGCAGCTTGTCGACGAAGAAGCTGGCCGCCGGGTCGCCCATCTTCACGCGCAGCTTGTCGGGCGCCTCGATCGACGGCCGGTTCACCAGGTACTCGTAGGTGAGCGCCGGCGTCGACAGGTTCGGCTCGAACTGGCCGTTGTGGCAGAGCCCCGGCTGCCCCGAGCAGCGCGGCGCGATGATCCGCTGGTGCAGATCGTCGAGGCTGCCCGGCGCCGCCGGCGTCAGGATCTCGAGCGGATCGGGCGCCACCGCGGCGTCCTGGCCGTCGCCGTCCGGATCGACGTCGGTCCCGCAGCCGGCCAGCACGCCGGCCGCCGCGCCGCCGCCGAGCCCGAGCGCCGCCGCGAGCGCGACCGCGGCCCTCACGCCATCACCTCCTGGATCACCAGGCCCGGCCGCATGCCGAGCCCGCCGAGCTCGGTCGCCATCCGCTCGCCGTGCCCGAGCATCGTCATGCCGGTCATGATCGCGTCGATCGTCTCGTAGCGGCCCGAGGTGCGCCCGCTCTGGCTGATGCCGGTCGGCGCCGCGACGACGCCCGGCTTGACGTCGGGGCCGAGCGCGAGCATCCAGACGTCGCGGTCGCCGTCGTCGCCCTGGCCGTGATCGAGCCCCGAGCGGCCGAGGCTGTCGGGGTTGTTGCCGTTGAAGAACAGGTGGCGCCCGTGCTCCGGCAGCACGAGCATCGCGGTCTCGTCGCGGAGCACCGGGTGGTTCTGGATGTACGACCACAGGTGCGAGACGGCGGCGTCGGCGAGCTGCTGGTTGCGCAGGTAGCCGTTGAAGTCGTTGTGGCAGACGTCGATGTCGAGGAGCGTGACGACCATCAGCGCCGGCGCGAACCGGTCGAGGATCCGCTCCGCGTGGTAGATGGTGATCGCGTCGGCGGTGCTGCCGAGCCTGCCGTCGGGCTGGCGCAGGCCGATGCCGAAGCTCTGCGGGAAGTAGCTCTGGTAGGTCGGGTCGCCGTGGATGTCGCCGAGGTAGGCGCGGATCGCCTGCTCGTCCTCGGGATCGGCGTGGGGGAAGGTGTCGTCGCGATCGTACGGCGGCGTGTTGCCGTCGAGCACCGCGGTGAGCCGATCGACCGCGGCGTCCTCGGCGGCGTCGCGCGGGATGATCGGCAGCGGATCGGTGCGCAGATCGAGCGTGCGCTTGCCGGTGGTGACCAGCGGCAGGGTCGCCTGCATGACGCCGGGCGGCTGCACGTAGCTGGCCGCGTACGACGCGCCGTAGCCGCCGACGTTCGAGGCGACGAGCGCGCGGTAGAAGCCGCCCGGCACCGACAGATACCAGGCGTCGGTCGCCGGCGCGTTCATCGCCTTGCGGTGCAGCTCGAAGACGGTCGGCGCCG
>DASZXE010000231.1:0-11701 GCA_035546475.1 Kofleriaceae bacterium | reverse complement strand
GGGGGGCCGGATCGCGACGGCAAAGTTCGCCCCGCCGGGAGGATAGGCGCGGCCGGATGCCAGCCGCGGGGCCTGCCCCCGGGCCGCCGAGGCCGCCCCGGTCACCGCAGGGCCGGCGGAGGGCCGGCCGAGGGCCGGCCGAGGGCCGGCGGAGGGCCGGCGGAGGGCCGGCGGAGGCCGGAGGCCGGCGGGGCACTGGCGGTGCGCGGGACGGCGGCCGGGTGTCCGCGATGACGGATCCTGGTACCTTCGCGGTCTTGGACACCCAGAAGAGCCGACCGCGCGGCAAGAAGACCGCGGCCGAGCGACCGGCGATGGTCGCCACTCCAGCCGGCGGGGGCCTCGGCGGCCCGGCGCCTCGCCCGCGGCGCGCCGAGCCGGAGCACGTGCCGTCGGCCCCCGCGCCGGGTCCGCCGGAGGAGGCCACCGACCTGGCCCCGGTGGTCGGCGCCAACCTGCGGCGGCTGCGGACCAAGCGCGGCCTGTCGCTCGAGCGCCTGTCGCAGATCTCCGGCGTGAGCCGCGCGATGCTCGGACAGATCGAGCTCGGCCAGAGCGCGCCGACGATCAACGTGCTGTGGAAGATCTCGCGCGCGCTGGAGGTGACGTTCTCGGCGCTGATGTCGAGCCGCAGCCAGTCGGGCGCGCTGGTGATGCGCTCGGACCAGGCGAAGCTGCTCACCAGCAAGGACCGGTCGTTCTCGTCGCGCGCGCTGTTCCCGTTCGACGAGCCGCGCCGGGTCGAGTTCTACGAGCTGCGGCTGGCGGCCGGCGGCGTCGAGGACGCCGACGCGCACGCGCCGGGCACCAGCGAGAACCTGGTCGTCACCGCGGGCACGGTGGAGATCGACGTCGCCGGCGAGACCCACCGGCTCAACGCCGGCGACTCGATCCTGTTCGAGGCCGACTCGCCGCACGCCTACCGCAACCCCGGCAAGGCCGACGCGGTGATGTACCTGGTGATGACGTACGCCGAGGAGGTCGGCTAGCCGCCCGCGCCACTACCCCCGACGCTCTCGGTCGGGAACGCGGCGCGCAAATCGTCCGGGATCCGGACGAGGCGTCCGCGGGCGAGGTCGATGAAGGCCCACGTGGTCGTCGCGCGGCACACCACCGCGCCGTCGGCGACGCGGGTCATGCGGGTCCGCCGCACCGACGAGGCGCCCTTGATCGACTCGACCCAGGTCGCGAGCGTGAGCCGCTCGCCCTCGAAGACCGGCAGGACGTAGTCGATCTCGTGGCGGCGCACGACCCAGCTCGCGCCGAGCCGCTGGTACGCGGCGCCGTCCCAGCCCCGCGCGCTCGAGTGGGCGATGGCGACCTCCTGCACCCAGCGCAGGTAGACGACGTTCGAGACATGTCCCAGCTCGTCGATGTCGGCGGGCCGCGCCATGACCTCCAGCTCGTACGGCACGCCGCATCCTACTCCTCGCGCACCGCGCCCGAGCCCGCCGCCGATCCGAAGCGCGTCGCGAGGCCCGAGGCGGCCGGCGCGACGAACGGCGTGAGCCGCGGTCGTGCGAGAGCAGCGCCCAGTCGAGCGCACCGGCGACCCGCGCGCCGTCGAGGTCACACCATCCGGGTGACGCGCACGGCCGCGCTTCGTGGTCTGATGCGCACGCGCATGGGCGGCAGGGGCCGGTTCGTGCGCCCGCAGGAGGGGACATGTCGCACGAGGTCGGGCGCCCGATCGGGACACGCATTCGCATCGCCGGCGGCCTGCTCGCCGCCGCCACCGCCGCCGCCGGCTGTCCGCACAAGGCGCCGACCGCGCCGGGCGGTCCGCTCGCCGGCGCGCGGCCGAGGTTCCTCACGCCGCTGGCCCAGCTCAACGTCGGCGCCTGCGACGGCACGCCGTACCAGCAGGAGGAGCTGCGCGAGCCGACCCGCGTCACCGCGGTCGACGGCCAGCTCACCACCGAGCTGGTGGTCGCCATCCGCGATCGCTGCGTGCCGGTGTGGAACGGCACGTTGCACCGCTGGGAGATGCAGACGCTGAAGCTCCGCACCTACGGCTTCCCCGCCGATCCCGCGCACGCGATCACCGAGGCCGAGGCCGACGACCCCGCCAGCCCGGCGATCGCGTGGAGCGCGCCGGGGCCGACGCTCGTCGTCGAGCCGGCGAGCAAGCCGGGCGCGTCGGACGGCACCCGCATCAAGGTCCGCCTCTACAACCGGATGCCGTACGACCCGGACGATCAGCAGTGCGCGACCGACGTGAAGTGCAACGCGGGCGGGCCGAACGCGGGCGTCGATCCGGCGACCGGCCAGTGCAAGCAGCCGCTCGATCCGGCGCAGGGCGCGTTCCCGCCGTCGACGCCGCACCAGCAGCTCCCCGGCGGCCAGGTCGTCGAGCCGCCGAACTGCTTCCACGGGCTCGACTCGACCAACCTGCACTTCCACGGCTTCCACGTGTCGCCGCAGCCGCCGCAGGACGACGTCGCGATCGAGCTGCGCCCGAAGCTGCCGGCGGGCGCGCCGATGCCGATGCACGACCACGCGGTCCACGGCGACAACGGCATCCTCGCCTACGACCACTACGACTACGCGATCGATCCGCTGCGCTACACGCAGGCGCCCGGCACCGACTGGTACCACGCGCACAAGCACGGCTCGACCGCGCTCCACGTGCTGAACGGGCAGGTCGGCGCGATCCTCGTCCACGGCGACTTCGATCGCCGGCTCGAGGCGTTCTACGGCGGCAAGCTCGTCGAGCACCTGCTCGTCGTGCAGCAGCTCCAGGAGAAGCCGCCCGGCCTCGGCGGCGTCGCGCAGACCGGCGCGGTGCTGGTCAACGGCCAGGGCAACCCGAGGGTGACGATGCGGCCCGGCGAGATCCAGCGCTGGCGGTTCGTCGGCGCGACGATGCAGGCGTCGGCGTCGTTGCGCATCGGCTTCCCCGAGGAGAAGGGCGCCGGGCCCGAGGTGCGGCAGATCGCGATGGACGGCGTCCAGTTCTCGCCGGAGAACTACGCCTGCCAGCCGTTCCTCGACAAGCCGGACTGCACGCCGCCCGACGACGACAGCTCGTTCGACGAGCTGAGCGCGTTCAGCCTCGCGCCCGGCAACCGGGTCGACGTGCTGATCAAGGCGCCGTCCACGCCGGGCGTCCACTGCCTCGCGCTCGACATCACCTCGTCGCTCGCCGAGGTGCGGGCGGCGAGCGTGACGCTGTCGGACCTCGGCGCGTCGGTGCGCGGCACCTGCGGCGATCTGCAGGGGCTGGGGCCGCTGCTCACGCTGGTCGTCGACGGCACCGCGCCGGCGACGCCGATGGCGTTCCCCACCGCCGCGCAGTTCCCGCCGATGCCGCCGTTCCTCGCCGACCTGCCGGCCGACTACGACGCCGCCCACCAGCGCGACGTCTTCTACGAGATGGTGAACCAGGGCAACCTGCCGGGCTCGCAGTTCTGGATCGACCAGACCAAGTACGACCCGTCGTGCGCGGGGCTGAGCGTCGTCGTCGATCAGCCGGAGCAGTGGACGCTGTGGAACAACAGCCTCGGCGTCGCCCACCCGTTCCACATCCACCAGAACCCGTTCCAGCTCGTGTCGCAGAGCGATCGTGGGACCTACAAGTATCCGGTGTGGCGCGACGTGATGCCGATCCCGACGGCGACGACGCACGACGCGGTCAAGCCGCCGTGGTGGCCGCCCAGCTCCGACCCGCACGACGCGACCCACCCGTGGGGCGACGCGGTCATCCGCTACGTGGCGAAGGAGTTCACCGGCGGGTTCGTCAACCACTGCCACATCCTCGGCCACGAGGACCGCGGGATGATGGTGAACGTCCAGGCGAGCTGCGCGAACGGCATGTGGGCAGCGACCGGGCCGGTGCCGGCGGAGGCGACGTGCGACGCGTCGGGGTTCTGCCCCGGTGACTGCCAGCTCGGCAAGCCGGAGCCGGCGATGAAGCAGTGCGCGGCGCCGCCGGCGCAGCAGAGCGACTGGCCCGCCGCGTACGGCGTGCCGAGCGTGACGGCGCTGCCGCCGGTGCCGACGGTGAAGCCGGGCGCGCCTCCGAAGCCGCACAGGCCCGGCGGTGGCGGCGGTGGTGGCGGCGGTGGTGGCGGTGGTGGTGGTGGCGGCGCAACGAACGACTCGATCCGGAGGACCCCATGAGCTTCCTGCATCCCGTGCGGCTCGCCTTCGCGGGCACCTTCCAGGCCGACGTCTCGACGGTCAACAACGACGTCCGCCACTTCGACAACGCGAGCTTCCAGCCGTCGTTCCAGGAGTTCCAGCACGGCGACGTCGAGAACGGCTGGTGGAACCCGACCGGCTCCGGCGCGTTCCGCCTGCTCGGCTGCAAGGTCACCGGCGCCTGGTACGGCGACGGCACCTCGGCGCACGACCACGCCGCCGATCCGGTGGTCGGCCTGCGCGTCGGCGGCTCCGACGAGCGGACGAGCGGCAAGCTGGTCGACATCGATCCGCAGTGGCAGCTCGCCTCCGAGCTGTGGGGCCTCGAGGTGCTGCTCACCGACGGCCACGCCGACTGGTGCGGCGGCCGCTACCGGCCCAGCTCGTTCCGCGACCTCTGGTTCAACCGCAACCCGGCGCAGAGCGGCGACCGGGCGGCGTCGGCGACGTTCCAGTCGGTGCTCGAGGGGATGAGCTGGTCGAAGGCCGCGCTCGAGGCCAGCCGCGCGCTGCGCGAGCTCGCCGCCGCCACCCGCGGCGACCGGCTGTCGATCCGGCTGTGCACGTTCGGCTTCCAGGACGACGTCACCCGGCCCGGCTTCACGGTCGGCACGGTGATCGGCGCGATCGGCCCGTACCTCGACGGCGAGCCGCTGTCGTTCGTCGCCGGCCGCCGCTTCACGCCGGCCGCGTCGTTCAGCACGTGGGCCGGCATGACCTGGTTCACCGGCACGATCGACGCCGCCAGCCACACGCTGCTCCTCGATCTGTCGAACGCGATGCAGCTCCAGGACGCGGCCGGCACCGCGATCGACGTCGGCAAGGTCACCGTCGGCGTGCTGACCGACGGCGGCCTGCGCGAGAACGCGCCGGTCACCAGCGACGGCTTCGCGGCGATCGCCGACGTGCCGTACACGCAGCCCGGCTGGCTGCAGGCGACCGGCGGCGTGTTCGCCGCGCCGCTCACCGCCGCGCAGGCGGCGCAGGCGGCCGACCGGCCGCTCGCGCTGGTCGTCACCAGCGAGTTCAACCCCGGCGCGGTGTCGTCGGGCGCGCCGATCGTCGGCATCCGCGAGAGCGAGGGCGGCGTCCTGGTCGGCGCCGAGCCGCTGGTGCTGCGCGTCGACGGCGCCGGCGCGGCGTCGGTGACGCTGCACGCGACCCGCTTCGGCGCGCCGATCGCCGACGCGACGATCGCGATCGCGCAGGCCGGGCGCTCGTCGCAGCAGGGCGGCGGCTCGCCGAGCGACCCGAAGCCGCCGACCGCGTCGATCCCCGACATCGGCGTGCCGCCGTCGGCGTGCGAGCTGCCCGCGACGGTGGTCACCGGCCCCGCCGGCACCGCGACCCTGCCGATCCACACGCAGGCGCCCGGCAACCCGCGCGGCTACATCGACGGCCAGCTCTACCTGATCGACTACCGGCTGCCCGGCCAGAGCTACCAGGCGCGCTCGGCGTTCGACTACGTCTGCGTGCACGTGCGCGACGCGTTCACGATCCCGACCGACCCGACGTGGGCCGACGTGCAGGCGATCTTCGTCCAGTACGGCAACCTGTATCCGGTCATGAGCCGGCGGCTCGTCGACCTCGGCAACCCCGTCGACGTCAAGGCGCACGCGCGGCTGCTCCACTTCGCGTTCACCCGCGACCTCGCTGACCCGGCGTACATGCCGGTGACGCGCGACCTGTCGGAGAACAAGCGGCGCACGATCGTCGCCTGGCTCGAGAAGGTGATGGCCGGCGGCGATCCCACGCTCGAGGCCGCGATCGCCAGCGGTGGGGCCGGGGCCGCGTCGTCGAGGCCACCGCCGCGCGCGATCGCGCCACCAGCCCCCGGTGCGGCCGCCGCGCCGCCGGCGGGAGGCAAGACGACGTTCGCGCGCAGCCTCGGGCGCCTCGGCCCGAAGGCGGGAGGGCGGCCGTGAAGATCCGCGCCGACATCGTCCCGGCGATCGACCGCGGCGGGCTGCCGGAGGTGCGCCGCTTCCTGCAGGCCGCCATCGAGCTCGAGCACGCGACCATCCCCGCCTACCAGACCGCGCTCTACTCGATCAAGCCGGGCACCAACGCCGAGGCGGCGGCGATCGTCGCGTCGGTGGCGCGCGAGGAGATGCTGCACCTCGCGATCGCCGCCAACGTGCTGAACGCGATCGGCGGCGCGCCGGTGCTCGACAAGCCCGGCTTCATCCCGGTCTTCCCCGGGCCGCTGCCGCTCGGCATCGGCGACCTGACCGTCCACCTGACGAAGCTGACGCGCGGGCAGGTCTTCGACACGTTCATGGCGATCGAGCAGCCGGAGACGCGGCTCGCGCTGCCGGTCAAGGAGGCGCGGCTGGCCCCGCTGCTGGCGCTGCACGCGGCCCCGCCGGCGCCGGCGCCCGACTTCGCCACCATCGGGCAGTTCTACCAGGCGATCATGCGCAAGCTGCGCGAGCTGGGCGACGGCGTCTTCGCCCACCCGTCGAGCCCGCAGGTGGTCGACGCGCGCTGGTATCCGGAGGACGAGCTGTTCGCGGTCACCGACGTCGCCAGCGCGGTGGCCGCCCTGACCGTGATCGTCGACGAGGGCGAGGGCACGACCCGCTCGCCGCTCGAGACGCCGCACGGCCGGCCGGCGCACTACTACCGGTTCGCGGAGCTGGTCTACGCGCGCCGGCTGGTGGTGGATGCGACGGCGCCGGCGGGCTTCGCGTACGCGGGCGCCGCGGTGCCGCTCGATCCGGCCGGCGTGTGGAACCTGCTCGCCGACGCGAAGAGCGTCGACTACGCGCCGGGCAGCGAGGCGCGGCGGCTCTCGGATCGTTTCAACTACAGCTACACGACCTTGCTGCGGACGCTGCACGCGACGTTCAACGGCGCGCCGGAGCAGCTCGACCGGGCGATCCCGCTGATGTTCGAGCAAAAGCTGCTGGGCGGGACGCTGGCGTCGACGGCGATCGCCGGCACCGACCTCACCGCGGCGCCGACGTTCGAGTACACGCCGCTGCCGGTCTGACCCGCCGGGGCCCCGTCGCCGCGGCGGGCGCGCGCGCCTTCACTGTTTACAATGTAAAATTTACGTCGTACATTCTTCGCATGCCCCGGGTCGCCTTGGCCGAGGACGAGCTCGCCGCCTTCCGCGCGCGCGCGATCGCGGCGGCGACCCGGCTGTTCGCCGCGCAGGGCTACGACGCCGTCACGATGCGCGCGGTCGCCGCCGAGCTGGGCGTGTCGGCGATGACGCCGTACCGCTACTTCGACGGCAAGGAGGCCCTGTTCGCCGGCGTCCGCGCGGAGGCGTTCCGCCGCTTCGCCGACCGGCTCGAGGCCGCGCTCGCCACCCCCGGCGCGCCGCTCGCCCGGCTGCGCCGCCTCAAGGAGGCGTACGTCGCCTTCGCCGTCGCCGAGCCGGACGCTTACCGGATCATGTTCGAGCTGGCCCGGCCCAACCCGGACGACCGCGAGCTGGCGGCCCAGTCGGCGCGCGCGTTCGCGACGCTGCACCGCTCGGTCGCCGACGCGGTGCGCGCCGGCGCGCTGCGCGGCGATCCGCTCACGATCGCGCACCTGGTCTGGGCCGACACCCACGGCCTGGTCTCGCTCCACCTGGCCGGCAAGCTCGTCGGCCGCAGCCTCGCCCAGCTCGCGCGCGTCGATCACGAGCTGGCCGGCTTTCGCACCACCCGCGCGGGCCGCCCGGCCGCGCGCCCGACCCGCCCGACCCGCCATCCCAGGAGGCTCCGATGAAGCTCGGCCGTTCGTACAAGCAGCACCCGGTCTCCGGCGCGTGGGACGCCATCGTCATCGGCTCCGGCCTCGGCGGCCTCGCGACCGCCGGCCTCCTCGCGCGCCACGCCGGCAAGCGGGTGCTGGTCCTCGAGCGCCACTACACCGCCGGCGGCTTCACCCACACGTTCACCCGGCCCGGCTGGGAGTGGGACGTCGGCGTCCACTACGTCGGCGACGTCCACCGGCCGCGCTCGCTGCTCCGCCGCGTCTTCGACCACCTGTCCGACGGCGAGCTGGCGTGGGCCGACCTCGGCGACGCCTACGACACCATCATCCTCGACGGCGATCGCTTCCCGCTGCCGCGCGGCCGCCGCGCCTACCGCGAGCTGCTCGCCGACCGCTTCCCGTCGCAGGCGCGGGCGATCGACCGCTACCTCGAGCGGACGCGCGCCACCGTCGCCCACGGCCGCGGCTTCTTCATGGAGAAGGCGCTGCCGGCGGCGATCGCGCGCCTCGCCGGCGGCGCGCTGCGCTTCCGCGCGGTCCGCGACGCGCGCCACACCGTCAACGACGTCCTCGACGAGCTCACCCCCGATCCGACGCTGCGCGCCGTGCTCACCGGCCAGTACGGCGACTACGGCCTGCCGCCCGGCCAGGCGAGCTGGTTCATGCACGCGATGCTCGTCGAGCACTACTTCGCCGGCGGCGCGTACCCGGTCGGCGGCTCGTCGCGGATCGCGGCGACGATCATCCCGGCGATCGAGGCGGCCGGCGGCCACGTCGCGACGTCGGCGGAGGTCGCGGAGATCCTCGTGCGCGACGGCCGCGCGATCGGCGTCCGCCTCGCCGACGGCAACGAGCTGACCGCGCCGGTCGTCATCAGCGACGCCGGCTGGGCGCTCACGATGGGCCGGCTCCTGCCCGCCGACGTCGCGGCGCGCGCCGGGCTGCGCGCGAACCTGCCGGGCGTGCCGCCGTCCTTGTCGCACGTCTCGCTCTACGTCGGCGCGCGCGGCACCACCGCCGAGCTCGGCCTCGCGCCCGGCAACCTGTGGGTCTACCCGGGCGTCGATCACGACGCGCAGGTCGCCCGCTACGTCGCCGACCCCGAGGCGCCGCTGCCGGTCGCGTACCTGTCGTTCCCGTCGGCGAAGGACCCCGACTTCGAGCGGCGTCACCCCGGCACGTCGACGATCGAGGTCATCGGCGTGGCGCCGTACGACTGGTTCGCCCGCTGGGAGGAGACCCGCTGGCGCAAGCGCGGCGCCGACTACGACGCGTTCAAGCAGCGGCTCGCCGATCGCCTGCGCGGCGAGCTCCTGCGCCAGCACCCGCAGCTCGAGGGCCGCATCGAGCACGCCGAGCTGTCGACGCCGCTATCGACGCGCCACTTCGCCGGCCACCCGCGCGGCGAGATCTACGGCCTCTCGCACGTGCCGGCCCGCTTCGCGCTGCGCGAGCTGCGCCCGCAGACCAAGGTGCCCGGCCTCTACCTGACCGGCGCCGACATCTGCACCGCCGGCGTCGGCGGGGCGCTCATGGGCGGCGTCCTCGCAGCCTCGGTCGTCTCGCGCAAGAACCTCCTCGGCGCGATGCTCGGCGGCCGCTCTCGCTCGGGCGCCGCCGCGACCTCCTCGTCGCCCGCCGCCGGCACCGGCGCCCGCGCCCCGCGCGCCGCCTGACCGCGCTCCCGCGCCCGGCGCGCGTCACCAGTTGGTGGGATCGAGCGTGTCGATCGCGTCCTCCGCGGCGTCCTGGAGCGCGTCGGCGACGGTGCCCGACGCCGCCACGACCTTCGACGTCGCGGTCGCCACGCCGTTGATCACGATGGTCGCGCCGGCCGCCAGCGCGGACGCCATCTGCTGGGCCGCGACCTGCGCCACGGTGACCGCGGAGTCGAACGCGGCCTTCACCGCCCGGGCGGGATCGAGGATCAGCGCGGTCGCCTGGTCGACGACCTGCTTCGCGATCGTCGCCGGATCGAACGCGAGCGAGAGCCCGAAACCCTGACGGTGGCGCCTGGGGCCTCCGACCGCGGTGGACGCGGTCGCGGTCGAACCGGCGGGCGCGGCGTGGCGGCGTGGCGGCGTCGTGCGGCACGGGCGCCCTGGATGCGTGCACGAAAGCCACGCTCGAGGACGCGCTGCGGGCGAAATGCATGGACGACCAAGCCCTGGCTCGCTCGCGGCCCGCTGTTTCGGCGATCGCGTGTCGACGTCGCGCGGAGCGGGAATGGGGCCCGGGGACGATCGGTTGTGGCGGCCGTGAGAGACCGCTCGGCCGACCACCGCCTGGCTGTCGGTGACGCGCGGGGCTCCGCGCAGATCTAACGCCAAGGAGACTCCATGAAGAACGTCGGAATGCTCATCGTCGCGGTCTCGCTCGCGCTCGGCGCGGGCGCGTGCGGCAAGAAGAAGGCGCCCGTGCACCCCACGCCCGCGGCCACCGCGCCCGCCAGCGGCACCGGCTCCGCCGGTTCGGCGTCGGGCTCGGCCTCCGGCTCGGCGTCGGGCTCGGCGTCGGGCTCGGCCTCCGGCTCCGCCACGCCGTAGCCGCGCGCCGCTCGCACGAACGGTCATCGCGCGACGGGCGAGCGGCTCATTGCGCGCGGCCGACGTGTACGCGCAGCTTGCCGCGCTCGCGCTCGACCGTCACCGCCCACGGCCGGCAGCAGACCGCGCAGTCCTCGACGAGGAGCCCCTGCGTGTCGGGGTCGATGTAGAGGTCGACCCACTCGCGGCAGTACGGGCAACGGACGCGGACGGTGTCCTCCATGGAGGATCCAGCATGGCCTGGAACCCGTGCGGCGGTGAGTCGCGATGGCTGATCGAGCTGGTCAGTCGATCACCGTGACCGGGTTCTTCGGCATCGCGGGCGCGGGCGCGGGCGTGGCGCGCCGGGGGCGCGCGCGTGCGGGGCGGTGCGCGGGGGCGGCGGAGATGCGGGCGCGGGGGGCTGGGCAGACGTCAGACCGATCGCCATACTCGGCTTCCATGTCGGCACCCGGCGGCACCAAGGGCGCGCGCAGCCGTCGCTTCGAGGGGGGCCTGTCCCCCGTCGCGCAGGCGATGAACGCGTCGGTCGCGTTCGACCGGCGGCTCCTGCCGCACGATGTCGCCGGCTCGCAGGCGCACGCGCGGATGCTGGCGGCGCGCGGCATCATCGCCGACGCCGACGCCGAGGCGATCCGCACCGGCCTCGACCGCGTGCAGGCGCGGCTGGCGGCCGGCGAGCTGCCGTGGGATCCGGCGCTCGAGGACGTCCACATGAACGTCGAGGCCCGGCTCATCGACGACATCGGCGACGCGGGCCGGCGCCTCCACACCGGGCGTAGCCGCAACGATCAGGTGGCGCTCGACCTGCGGCTGTACGCGCGGCACCAGGCGGCGGGGCTGGCCGGACGCGTCCGGACGCTGCGGCGCGCGCTCGTCGAGCAGGCGCGGCGGCACGTCGACACGCTGATGCCCGGCTACACGCACCTGCAGCGGGCGCAGCCGGTCCGCGCCGCGCACCACTTCCTCGCCTACGATGCGATGCTCGCCCGCGACGGCGGCCGTCTGCGCGACGCCGCCGCGCGGATGGGCGAGTCGCCGCTCGGCGCCGGCGCGCTCGCCGGCACGACCTTGCCGATCGATCGCGAGGCGGTGGCCGCCGCGCTCGGCTTCGCCGGCGTGACCCGCAACAGCCTCGACACCGTCGGCGATCGCGACTTCGCGCTCGACTGGACGTGGGCGGGCGCGCGCGTGCAGCTCGCGCTCTCGCGCCTCGCGACGGACGTGATCGATTTCACGACCAGCGAGTTCGCGTTCCTGAAGATCGGCGATGCGGTCGCGGCCGGGTCCAGGATGAT